>JBHACK010000098.1:0-9972 GCA_041854545.1 Acinetobacter sp.
AATAATGATTATAAAGATAAGACATTGAAATATTTTACATATCAACTTATTCAAATAGGTTATTTGGATGTTGATTGGTTTCCAGCACCAATCGTGGAGAAAGAAGATGAATAATAATTGGATTAGCGTTGATGAACGCTTACCAGGACGACAAGAGAAAGTTATTGTATGTAATAAGTACAATCAAGATGTGTGGACTGGTCAAATATTAGCTAAAAAAGGGTGTTTGGGTTGGGTTGTTGATGATGATGATTTTAGCGAATTTATCGTAACACATTGGCAACCGCTACACAACCACCAGTAGAAAAGGAGTAAATATGAAACGACAAAACGCACTACAACGCATGACAGAAGAACAAAAGCGTTTAGAAACAGAACGCTTTTGGGTTGCAGACAACAATGCACAATTTACGCCAGTAACTATTGCTATTGTACTTGGAAAATCGCTAGCATGGTTACAAAAAAAACGCTGTGATGGCAATGGCATTCCATTTTCAAAACCTGACGGTAACAAAATTATTTACTACCAAAAAGCAGATGTTTTGGAATTTTTAAACAAAAATAAAATGCAACACACGGCGTAAAAAAATGGGGATTTATTCCCCATTTAATTTTTTAATCAAATCGCCTCTTAAATCACCCAAAATAATCAACTCAATATCATTCATTGCTTGGCGTATTTTTCTATCGCTCACTTGAATATATCCTGCCGTAACATCACTATTATCATCACGATGATTTAACAGTTTTTTAATAGTATATTGACCATAATCTAAATTTTCAGTAATAGACGCAAAAGTACGCCTTAAATCATGAAATGTAAACTTAATACCACATGCTTGATTAATCTTATCTCTAACCTTGGATATATTTTCAATATGCCCACTTGCTGATTTAGCAGATGGAAAAACCCACTCCCCTGTTACATACTGTCTTCTCTTCTTCATCATGGCCCATAAATAATCCCCCATTGGCAGAGTATGTGGTTCACTATTTTTAGGGTCAATCGATGTGATAAAACCATATCTCAAATCAATTGCAGACCAGGCAATTGATTCACACTCAGTTCTTCTAAATCCAGTTAAAACCAATGTCATTAAAAAATCCTTGTTGGTCTCTAAATGTTGTCCACGGTCTTTAAAATTTAAAACTGCATTAACCCAATCGGGCATTCTATCTTCATTGATATAAGTTTTTCTACGTTTAATTGTATTCCATGCTTTTTTAGCATTTAATGTTGCGACAGGATTAGATGTCGGTAAAATAGGATTTTCATCATCATCTAAATAATGCTCAATAGAAAAATTATAAACTGCCCTAAATACTCGCATTGCCATATTTGCTTGAGCCTTGCTTTTTTCAGACAAAGTTTTATGTTTATTCTGAATCATTTTACGAGTAATATCTTTTAATTTTTTATTCTGCCAATCCAACAAATAATCAGACATAACTTGGTCATAATCTTCTATTGTGCGTGGTTTTAAATCTCGTTCAGATTTAAACTGTGCATATGCTTCAGCTAATGTAGGCTGTTGCTTTTCTATTAGGTAATCTTTTTCAGCTTCAGTTAATTCTGCTTTTTTACGCTCATTTGGATTGACACCTTTGGACATCTCAACCAAACGCTCTTGAGCAATCTGCCTAGCCTGAGCCAAGGTAATCTGTCCATGTATGCCAAGCGTGTGGCGAACAGTTCGCCCTTTTACTTTCTTTTCTACAATATAAGTTTTATAGGTCTTCTGGACACGCACGGCGAATCCGATAAGCTCAGAATCTCGATAAATGGCAGGTTCTAGTGCTAATTGGTCAATAAATGATTTAGTTAGCTTTACTCTATTATTAGACATGGTGTACAATTCGCTCTAAATT
Source organism: Acinetobacter sp. (assembly GCA_041854545.1). Taxonomy (GTDB): domain Bacteria; phylum Pseudomonadota; class Gammaproteobacteria; order Pseudomonadales; family Moraxellaceae; genus Acinetobacter. The sequence goes on from JBHACK010000098.1 coordinate 1,870, forward strand.
GCAATATTTAGCGATATATTACACCATTTTTTCGAGTCTACCATAGGTCTACTATGTAAGAAATGTTGTATTTTGATGGGCATTCATGTAGAATGCTCAAAAGTGAAAAGATTGTAATTATTCACTTTATTTTTTACGGGGCCTATAGCTCAGTCGGTTAGAGCAGCGGACTCATAATCCGTTGGTCCACAGTTCGAGTCTGTGTGGGCCCACCATATTTTTAAATCCTATCTTGATTAAGATAGGATTTTTTCTATGTTTTATTTGACAATACACGTCTTTATAATTGATGTCCATTATGCAACTCTCTGATTTTAATTTTAATTTACCTGATGAATTAATCGCACGCTACCCTCTTCCAGTACGCACCGCCTCTCGATTATTACATTTAGATGCCAATGGACATTATCACGACCGCCAATTTACCGATATTTTAGATTTACTACACGCAGGCGATGTGTTGGTGTTAAATGACACTAAAGTGATGAAAGCTCGATTAAAAGGAAAACGTGCATCAGGGGGAGCCGTTGAAATTTTAGTCGAACGTTTGCAAGATTCACATCATGCGTTATGTCATATTAAAGCCAGTAACTCGCCAAAAGCAGGAACGGAAATTTGGATTGCGGAACACATCAAATTAACGGTGCATGGTCGTCATGAAAATTTGTATCATGTTGAATTTGCAGATGAAATTTTAGATGTTTTAGAGCGTTATGGACAATTACCTATTCCACCTTATTTTCAACGTGAAGCCGATGAAACCGATAGTGAACGCTATCAAACGGTTTTTCATGACCCAACAAAAATCGCTAGTGTTGCCGCACCAACCGCAAGTTTACATTTTGATGATGAATTATTAAACAAATTAAAAACCAAAGGTATAGAATTGGTTTTTGTGACCTTACACGTTGGAGCAGGAACATTTATGCCTGTTCGTACAGAAAATATTCAACAGCATATTATGCACAGTGAATGGTGTGATGTACCACAGGCAAGTGTTGAAAAAATTTTACAAGCAAAAGCCAATGGAAAACGGGTGATTTCAGTCGGAACAACGGCAACTCGTGCGGTAGAAAGTGCCTATCAAGCTCATCAACAACAGCTCAACGCATGGTCAGGTGATACGCAAATTTTTATTTATCCAAGTTATCAATTTGGGGTAATTGATGCGTTAATCACCAATTTTCATTTACCTGAATCGACCTTACTGATGTTAGTTTCTGCTCTCTCTTCTCGAGATGCGGTGTTAAATGCCTATCATCATGCCATTGAACAACGTTACCGTTTCTTTAGTTATGGTGATGCGATGTTTGTGGAAAAAGCAAAGGTTTGATTTATGCCATTTGATGATTTTAGACAACGGATTCACATTCAACAAAAGAAAAATCAGCAAGTTTTACATAACGTTGCTCGTTTACATAAGCTTGCTCAACAAGCTCAAAGCACACAACAGATTTTAGAGGGTTTACATCCATGGGGTAAGAATCCACGCCTAACCATGGATAATCATCTCCATTATTGGCTTTTTTCTAGTGCATGGATATGTAATATTTTAATCTTCTTTCTGCCCTATAAAGTTTCATTATTTTTCTTAAGTATGATTTTAGCTTTATTGGCAATAGTTTATTATGAAGGTGATTATGCGGTAAAATCTGCATTAAAAGAATTGGAAAAAACTTATATTAATAAAAAATATCAATTAGATTTTAATCAATTACCTTCTTCCCTCCCTGCATATCATCATGAATCTGCAATTTCATTATTAAAACAAAAATGTTATCCGTTATTAAATCAAGGAGATGGGATTAATCATTTTGCACATTATGCTGGAACACATTGGACAGATAATTTAGGGCGACAATATCCAGTTTTAATCTTTCATTATTATTTTACTGATAAAAATATTAAAACCGCCGTCCAATATCAATTCATTAAACAATATCCACCGTTTGCATGGATAATTAAATTCATCACCAATCTTGTTCATATTCACACTTCTCAGGCAACTAAAGATTCGCAACAAGAACGCCATTTATGGGGCGTGATGATGTTTGATGTTGATTTAGCAGGATTTGCCGTTTCAACTGAAAATCAATATTTTCCAGATGATTATGTTGAACCTTGGAAAACTAGCGATATTCAATTTAATCAACGGGTTTATATTTATGGTGAAGATAGTTTAACGTTAGCCAAACAAATTACACCACACTTGACCTTAGGTTTAAATCAATTATTTGCTCAACGTAAAGGACATTTATTTTGCCACCCCACAGATAATATGTTGTGTTTTTTAGGTGAAGAAAATTTATTTGAATTACATTCACCTATCCAAAAAATTGAAGATATTTCCCATTTGCGTGGGCATTTACGCCGTTGCAAAATGACGCACTATGAACATTTACAACGTGATTTACTTCAGTTAGTCCAAAATTCAAGCAATATACAAATAATACCATAGCGTTTAAACCGCTTTTATTTTATACTGTTTTTTTATTTCCTTTAATTTTCTAGGAGTATATGATGGCGTCGATTATTCTCTTTTTGCTTATTCTCTTTGTCTGTTATTGCTTATATATTCGCAATCAAATCATTGTCCATTTTAATGCAACACAACGAGCATGGGCAGATGTGATTACATTTGAACGCCAAAAAATTCATACCTTAGATGAGTTGCGTGATATGGTCAGCCAATATTCTGAATTTGAACAACATACTTTAACCAAAGTCACAGAATTACGGCAAACCATTTTAAATCTAAAAACAGATACAACGGATTTAAATCAATTAGCCATGGTTGAAACCTTAAGCCGAGAATTAATGCGAAGTTTAAATGTTGTTGTTGAAAACTATCCAGAATTAAAAGCCAATGATATTTATATGCAAATGATGACTAATATTGATGAGCAACATAGTAATGTTTCCGCAGGTATCAGTATTTTTAATCGTAATGTTGAATGGTTTAATAATTACATTCAAATTTTCCCTAATAATATTATTAATACCATGTTTACTGCTAAAAAAGCTATTCGTCCATTCCGCGATGCTCAAGCACAACAAAGTTTTAGTTATAAGCCAAACTTTAATCAATATCAATAAAAAAATAGGGTGAAGATTTAACTTCACCCTATTTCATTTTATCCAAGCAATTAAGTTGTTGCTTTTGGTTCGTCATTTAACTCGCCATTCATTGCTTTATCAAGTAACTCTTTATCTAAAGCACCTTCCCAACGAGCCACAACAATCGTTGCACACGCATTGCCTACAAGGTTGGTTAATGCACGACATTCAGACATAAAACGGTCAATACCTAAAATCAATGCCATACCTTCGATTGGAATGGTTGGTACTACAGATAATGTTGCTGCTAAGGTAATAAAGCCTGCACCTGTAACCCCTGCTGCCCCTTTTGAGCTAACCATTGCCACTAACAATAAGGTAACTTGCTGACCGATACTTAAATCTACACCATACGCTTGAGCAATAAATAATGCTGCCATGGTCATATAAATATTAGTACCATCAAGGTTAAATGAATATCCTGTTGGAATAACTAAACCAACTACTGATTTTTCACAACCTGCACGTTCCATTTTATTCATTAACGTTGGTAATGCCGCTTCAGAAGAGCTTGTACCTAATACTAACCACAATTCTTCTTTAATATAACGAATCATTTTCATGATAGAGAAACCGTTATATTTCGCAACTGCACCAAGCACAATAAACACGAACAATAAAGAAGTAATGTAGAATGTACCAACTAAAATGGCTAAATCTTTAACAGAGTTAATGCCATATTTACCAATGGTAAACGCCATCGCACCAAATGCACCAATTGGAGCAAGTTTCATTAACATACCCACAATTGTGAAAATTGGTTCAGATAATTGTTGTAAGAACACCGTAATTGGACGAGTAGATTCGCCCCCTTTTGCTAATGCAAAACCAAATAATACTGCAACAAACAACACTTGTAAGATATTATTACCAACTAAAGGACTCACCAAAGTGCTTGGAATAATATTCATAAAGAAATCGACAACAGTTGCATCTTGTGCCTTGCCTGCATATTCAGTTACTTTTGCAGTTCCTTTAGCAACAGCTTCTTGGTTGATTTGTAATCCTGCCCCTGGTTGAATGACGTTACCAACAATCATCCCCACAACGAGTGCCAAGGTTGAGAAGAACAAGAAATAAATCATTGCTTTCCCTGCAACACGACCAACCGACTTCATGTCGTTCATGCCTGCAATCCCTGTTGCAATGGTTAAGAAAATTACAGGGGCAATAATCATTTTAACAAGTTTAATAAATGCGTCGCCCAAAGGTTTCATTTTCGCCCCAAGTTCGGGTGCAAAATGACCGAGTAAGATACCAGCAACAATCGCAACAATCACCTGAAAATACAGGGTTTTATAGATTGGGGTCTTTTGTGTCATCATAACAATTACTTCTTTACACTATACCCATAATGGGAATCAAGGCTTACCACGTCTATTCATATTGAATACACAACCAATGACAAACAATAAAGCTATCCTTAATTTACTGCTATCTTTAAAACCTTTAAAGATTAAGGCGTGTTGAACCTGTACCATCAGGTTTTATGTTCAACACGCCCTAAAATTATTGGTTTATGTTTAACATTTTGTCTATGTTAAGCAAAATTGGGAGAATATTTATCCATAATTCAATCAACATTATCACTATATGGTAATTTTAGGCAAAATTCTATAGCGAATTGTCGATTATTTAGGCTTTTTATATCCGACTTTAGTCGTATTTCGCCTGTGATTTTTTGTATCTATTTTTTCATTTTTTAAAACAAAGGTTTAGTTTTATTTTTTGGTGTATTTTTCGGTTACAAACTGTTTGTTTTTAAGGCAAAAAGTCATTTATTTTAAAAATGTTCGCTATTTAAAGAAATAATTTTCATGTATTGAGCAAGTATTTTATACTATGATGAATATTTTTTTTGTATTCTTTATTTTTATGGTCGCCCCAAGTTTAACCGCTGAACATCCTTTCGCTCAATATATTCGCATTTTGGGAAAAGGCAAAACTGGTAGTCGTTCATTAACGCAACAAGAAGCCTTTGATGCGTTTTCGATGATTTTAAATGGTGATGTGCTAGATGTGCAATTAGGTGCATTTTTGATGTTATTGCGTGTCAAAGAAGAATCTGTAGATGAATTAGCAGGTTTTGTTGATGCAACACGTCAAGCATTTTTTCAATCGGAACGGTTTGATGCGACTTTAGCATTAAATGTGGATTTGGATTGGTCTTCGTATGCAGGGAAACGTAAGCATTATCCTTGGTTTATTCTGTCTGCATTGACTTTGGCTCGTCATGGTTATCGTGTGTTTATGCACGGCGTTACAGGGCATACGCTGAATCGTTTATATACTGAGCAAGTGTTACAATATTTGGGCTATCCAATCTGTCAAAATCAGCAAGATGTTGCTCAACAGTTAGATGAACGTCAGTTTGCTTATCTGCCATTGGCTTATATTGCCCCTAAATTAGATGAGTTAATTCAGTTACGCAATGTATTTGGTTTGCGTTCGCCTGTACATACTTTGGTGCGTTTATTAAATCCGTTTAATGCAACTGCAACCTTACAAGCGATTTTTCACCCTGCCTATCGCAGTAGTCATCAGCAAGTTGCTTATCGTTTAGGCTATGCCAATAGTGCGGTGATTAAAGGTGAAGGTGGTGAGTTTGAGCGTAATCCTGATGCAAAAACTTTAATTTGTGGGGTACGTCAAGGACAGTTATATGAACATGAATTGCCAAAATTAACCCCTGACCGTAGTCCGATTGAACAACATTTTGATTTAGATGTATTTAAACAGGTTTGGCTTGGTACAACACATCATGCTTATGGTGAACTGGCGGTGATTGAAACCATGCAAATTGCATTATACAGTATGAATGTAGTCGATAATTTTGAACAAGCACTGACTTTAGCTCAGGAATTATGGCAAACACGCCACTCATCATCACTTATCATAAAAAATTAGGGCGAATCTTCGCCCTACTCGCCTGCTCTTTGCTTAGGTAAAACGAATTGGACGAAATTCGTCATCATGAGCTGGGCTGTGTGAGTCGCATTGCTCATCTTCTTCTTTGGTGCCACGGTCGATATAACCAGTACGTTGTTCTTCTGGTAAATGTTGATGTTCCCAAATTAAGACCGCTTGCATACAGGTTTCTCGTTGTTCTTGGGTTAAGGCAACGCCATTTTCCCATTTACCAATTTCAACAGCGGTACGAAAACGATTGATAATATCTTCATTTAAAACGGCTAACATTTGTTCAATATTCATTTTAAAACTCTCTGTTTCACGTTTAGAAATCAATGCCTTGTTGCCAACCTAATTTGGTTCGGCAGGACATATAAAAATCATATCCTAATGGATGTAATAAATTGAGTTTAAATGGGTGCTTACGAATGTGTACGCTATCGCCTTTACTCAACACCGCCCCTTCTAAACCATCTGCACTGACCATTGGCACCACACGATTTTCTGGAATGTTTAAACGGATTTCACATTGTCCGCCCACAATAATCGGACGTGAAGATAAAGTGTGTGGGTGCATGGGTACTAACGCAATCGCATCTAAATTCGGGTGCAAAATTGAGCCACCGCCTGCTAAGGCATAAGCCGTTGAGCCTGTTGGTGTGGCAACAATTAAACCATCGCTATGTTGATGATAGACAAATTGCCCATCAATAAACAGCTCAAACTCTATCATATTAATCGATTTGCCAGAGTGCAACACCACATCATTGAGTGCTAAATCATCAAAAATACTTTCACCATTGACACGGACTTCCATTTCTAGCAGAAAACGTGGGTCAAGGATAAATTCGCCTTTTAGCACTTGTTCAAGTTTTTCTAACACATCACTTGGGCTAATGTCGGTTAAAAAGCCTAAACGTCCACGGTTTACCCCTAAAATAGGTGTCCCATGTCGCACGATAGAGCGTGCAGCGTGAAGTAATGAACCATCACCACCAACCACAATGACTAAATCAACCACTTCGCCTAATAATGCTCGTCCAACGGTTTGGACATTGCGATAATCGGTTAAATCAGCCGTTTCTTGGTCAAAAATGGGGTGTAAACCACGAGCCAATAGGTATTCATAGATGTGGCTTAGAGTCTCGACCACAGAATCTTTACCGGGGCGTCCAATCAATCCAATATTTCGAAAATTTTTATGTGAAATTTTCACCAAGACACTCGATTTTATATACAAATGAAAATAGCTGTATCATAGCATTATCATGTTTATTTAAAAAGTTAATTTTTTCTGTTGATGTTGGTTTATTTTGCGGATTGCAATGATTGTGTATTTTTTAGTGTCTAATGTTGGAAAAAGCCTTGCAAACTTGGCAAAAGGTTTGCATGATGATAGGATTACATCAATTTTAATTTAGGGTTGCTTGCTGTCAATGAAATCACAACGTGGAATTGGCTTTTTTGCTTTTATTTTTTGGGTCGCTGTTTTTGTAGGTTTGGCGATTTTTGGCTGGTATCTTACCAAATTAGATACGATTGTACGCACTAAGTTTGAAGGAAAACGCTGGGATATTCCTGCAAAAATTTATGCACGTCCTTTAGAATTAAAACGAGAAAATAAATTACCAAAAGAAGATTTATTAAAAGAGTTAGAATTATTAGGCTATAGAAAAGGGGATTATACCAAAGTATCGGGGACTTATACTGATAGGGGAAATGATATTTTTATTCATACTCGTGGTTTTAATTTAGGGGGACGTAATGAACCTAAACAAATCATTTCAGTTTCATTTCAAAATAATATTATTACTAGCGTAAAAAGTAATACTAAAAATAATATGGGAAATATTTTCCTTGAGCCTGTGCGTATTGGTGCGATTTATCCGCAACATAATGAAGACCGTATATTAGTTGATATTAAAGAAGTACCCAAAGATTTAATCAATGCTTTAATTTCAACAGAAGACCGCAATTTTTATAAGCATCATGGGGTGTCAATTCGTGGTACTGCTCGTGCCTTATTAACCAATTTAACAGGGGGAAAACAGCAAGGGGGTTCAACATTAACACAAC
>JBHACK010000099.1:0-3360 GCA_041854545.1 Acinetobacter sp.
GATTAAATATCAAGACGGACAAATTAGTTACGGTAAACATACGTTTAAACTATGGGATAGTTATGGATTATCAAAATATCAAGTAAAAACAGGTTGTTTTGTACAAGATAGCCGAAATCATTGGTATGTCTGTTTAGTCGTTGAAACTGAAAAGGAAATGACTAAAGGCACAAAAGCCATCGGTATTGACTTAGGCTTAAAAGATTTAGCAACTTGTTCAGATGGAACGAAAATCAGTAACCCAAAATACTATAGAAAATACCAACAAAAATTGGCAAAGGCACAACGAGCCAATAAGAAAAAACAGGTTCGTAAACTTCATGCAAAAATCGCAAACAGTCGTAAAGACCATTTACATAAAGCAAGTAGTGAACTTGTCAAAAACAATGTAACGATTATCATCGGCAACCTAAATGCAAGTAAACTCATAAAAACTAAGATGGCAAAATCTGTTTTAGACACAAGTTTTAGTGCATTTAAAACCATGCTCAAGTATAAGTGCGAGAACGCAGGTGTATGGTTAGAAGAAGTTGATGAAAAATATACTACCCAAATGTGTTCGTGTTGTTTAAAAATTTCAGACAATAGTCCGAAAGGTAGAACAGATTTAGGAATAAGAGAATGGCAATGTGTGGAATGTGGTACATTTCACGATAGAGATATAAACTCGGCATTAAACATTCTCCGTATCGGACGTGATACGCTCGCAGGAGGAATCTCCTTGCTTTAGCTAGGGGAGGACGTCAAAAAAATGTCATGTGTTTTATTTGAAACCTTAGCTATCCTTGATGGAAAAGTGCAAAATTTATACTACCATCAGCAACGTTATCAACAAGGTTTAGCATATTTAGCTGATGTGGCACAACAAGATTTACCCTTAAAATCGAGTTTAATTGCTGATTATTTGAACATTCCGTCAGCCTATCAAACAGGGTTGGTGCGTTGTCGTGTCGATTATGATGGTTGGCACATTAAGGTTGAATTTTTTCCTTATCAGGCTCGGCAACTTCAGCATTTTGCGTTGGTGCAAGCTGATGCGTTAGATTATCATTATAAATATGCGAATCGTGATGCGTTAAATGCGTTAATGCAACAGAAGGGACAGGCAGATGATATTATCATCATTCAACATGGATTAATCACCGATTGTTCGATTGGTAATCTATTATTTGAGGAAGATGGACAATGGTTTACGCCACAACGTCCGTTATTGGCAGGTACGCAACGAGCAAAATTATTGGCAGAAGGAAAAATCCAATTACGAGATATTGCGATTGATTCATTGACACACTATCAGCGTATGATGATGGTGAATGCCCTTAATCCATTTGCTGAATCTCGGGCAGTGCAGATTACACCATCAATGTTTCTTAAACTACAGCACGGATAAAGTATTCACGATAATAGCGTAATTCACGAATGGAGTCTTTAATGTCGTCTAGGGCAAGATGGCTTGCCTCTTTTGATAGTCCTGACATAATTTCTGGTCGCCAACGTTTTGCCAGTTCTTTGATAGAAGATACATCAAGGTTACGATAGTGGAAATATTGTTCTAATTCAGGCATTAAGCGGTGCATAAAACGGCGGTCTTGGCAAATTGAATTTCCGCACATTGGCGATACTTTTGGATTTACCCATTTTTTCAGAAATTCTAAAGTTTGTTGTTCGGCATCATGCACCGTTAAACGGCTACGGCGGACACGTTCTGTTAAGCCAGATTGTCCGTGTTGGCGAGTACACCATTCGTCCATTGCATTTAATACAATATCAGGTTGGTGAATGGCGAGTACAGGCCCTTCAGCTAAAATATTTAAATGGTCGTCAGTAACAATCGTTGCAATTTCAATAATATGGTCGTTATCAGTATCTAACCCAGTCATTTCTAGGTCAATCCAAATTAAACGACTGTCTGGAGTGCTGTTCATACGGTGAACTCAATAACAATCTAAAATGATTATTTTAGCAAAATTCTTGGTTTTTTGCTGTAACTTTGCAGATAAAATCGCTAAAATGGAGAGAAATTTAGGGCGTATTGATATTTTAATTTGAGTGAAAAATTTGGATAAATCGCCAGTATTAAACAAGATTTAGCCTATTTTTCAGCAAAAACATAGTAAAATGCCTTAAAATCAAACCTTTTTTAAAGCGTGTAAACACGCCCTAATATGATGAAGTAATTATGGCTTTAATTCGTCAAAGACGCTTAACTCAACAGCAACAACGTCGTATCCAACAACAACAACAACGCAATACCGAGCAAACAGGTGAAGATGTGTTGGAAGGCTTGGTCGTACAACATTATGGGCGACAATTAGAAGTCCAATTATTAAACTCAACGGATACAACAGTAATAGATGATGAGCGTTTGTGTGTTGGTAGTATTTGGCGATGTCATACACGCACCAATCTTTCTGCGTTGGTAACAGGCGACCGTGTCAAATGGCAAGCAGATGTCAATACAGGCTTAGGCGTGATTACTGCCTTGCACCCACGCAAATCGCTTTTAACACGTCCTGACCGTTATCATAAAATCAAGCCTGTTGCGTCAAATATTGATTTAATTGTGGTTGTCTTTGCTCCATTGCCTGAAGTTTCGCCTACATTAATCGACCGTTATTTAGTGGCGTGTCAAGATGCAGAGATTCCTGTATTATTGTTGATGAATAAACAAGATTTAATTCAAGCACATGACCCGATTTTAACGTTATTAGATGAATATCGTGCTTTAGGCTATACGGTGATGACTTGCCAAGCTGATGGCGATTTAACCGAATTAAGCCAATATTTAGCAGGAAAAACCGTTGTATTTGTCGGACAATCTGGCGTGGGTAAAAGTTCAATTATCAATGCCTTAATTCCAGAAGCTCAACAAGAAACCAATGTTATTTCAGAAAACTCCGCCTTAGGGCAACATACCACAACATCAACACGGTTAATTGCTTTTGGTCAAGAGAGTGCCTTAATTGATTCCCCCGGAATTCGAGAGTTTGGTCTATGGCATTTAGATAAAGATAAAATCCAAGCAGGTTTTCCAGATATTCAACCGTTTTTAGGGCAATGTCGTTTCCGTAATTGTACCCATCAACATGAAAAACAATGTGCGGTGAAAGATGCTGTAGAACAAGGGCAACTGTTGGCACGGCGAGTTGAAAGCTATTTGCGGTTGCTTGATGAAGTAGAAGAACATCACAAAAATTGATGGCGATAGGATTTAAAATCAGGTTGCGATGTAGATTCTTTTTGCTATATCACTAAAATTGCTAATAAATATGCAAAAAATATATTTTCTTGATGAAGCAAATCCCTGTATGCTATAGCGATTATAATTGAACGCTAGCTGAACGCCATGTATTTATATAC
>JBHACK010000100.1:0-10937 GCA_041854545.1 Acinetobacter sp.
ATGATGTTGCTCGTGTTAAAGCAATTTTGCAACACGCAAATTTACCTGTGCAAAGCCCAAATATTCCATTAGATGAGTTTTTAGCTTATATGAGTCATGATAAAAAAGTATTAAATGGTCAATTGCGTTTGATTTTATTAAAGTCTTTAGGGCAAGCAATCATTACCAAAGAGTTTGATGTTGATGCGATGCAACAATCAATTCTTCATGTTCAACATACAGTCGTATAAGAGAAACCGATAATGAAAATCAGTTGGAATTTATTTAAACAATATTATTGGTTAGTATTTGCTGGGGTATGTGGTTTATGTGCCTTAATTTTTTGGATAAAAACAGACCGTGAAGTATTATTTCAACCAGAAACACCACTTGAAGAGCAAGCGGTAGAAGAAGTAAATCCAGAGAAAGTAGGGGCAACACGTTATTTAGGGACGTTTAATAATGAAGTATTGCCATTGGAATTGACCAAACGTGTGATTTCGGTGAATACTGACCATGCACCGAGTTTCCGTGGTACATCGTTTATGCAAAAAAATAGTAAACGTTGGACGATTGAGTTATTTCGTGCTAAGGAAGAAGCGGTCATTTTAAATTATTTCCGCCAACATCCTGATGTAAAAGATTTTATTTATACTCGTTTAAGTGGAGATAATCAGGAAGAAACCTATGTTTTATTTTATGGAAATTATAAAAATCAGCCGGAAGCTCAACAAGCGATGAGTCAAGTAACAAGTTTAGGTTTACCAGCATCGATTACGCCAACCATTCAGAATTTTAAAACATTTACTAAAATTGTGAATGAAATTGGTTCGGAAGAGAATGCAAGCGGAACTGTGAAGGTGTATGAAGTGGAATTAAAAAGCGTTGCATTACCTTCAGAAACAGCGACAGCAACTGCAACAACAGCGACTACCAATGCTCGTCCAACCTATCGCCCATTGGTTGCACCTGATCCTGCACCACGAATTGTACAACATTCAGAAGAAGCATTGCGTTTAGCAGGACGTTAAGCCTGAAAAATAATGCTGAATAAGTCAATCTTCGGATTGGCTTATTTTTTTGTGAAAATTAGATAGTTTTGACCTGTTTTGGTGCAAAATGAATCTTTTTAGTGCAGGTTGTGTATAAAAGTAGGATAGATATTCTCATTTTTGGTGAAAAATTTGGGTTTTAAAAGAGAATGATTTTTATTAACTGTGATATTGTGTATAAATTGTGTCTTAAATTTTATATTTTTAAATGATTGGTTTATTTGGCATAATTTTTGCTTTATTTATTTGCATTTTTTATAAATTTTGAATTAGAGAAGGGTACGCTATGCAAACGCCATCGCTAAATACTGTAGCTGCCACTGAGCAGGCTCAAGGCTTGTATCAGCCGCATGAATTTAAAGATAACTGTGGTTTTGGCTTGATTGCTCATATGCAAGGTGAGCAAAGTCATCATCTAGTAAAGACAGCGATTCACAGTTTAAGTTGTATGACTCACCGTGGGGGGATTGCTGCTGACGGTAAAACGGGTGATGGTTGTGGCTTGTTATTGGCGATGCCAAAAGCGTTTTTCCGTGAAGAAGCAAAGAAAATCAGTGATATTACGTTAAGTGAAATTTTTGCTGTAGGGACGGTATTTTTAAATATTGACCCTGCTTTAGCACAAAATGCACGTCAAATCTTAAGTAAGGAAGTGGAAGAAGAAGGTTTGCGTGTGTTGGGGTGGCGTAAAGTCCCTGTGAATGTGGATATTTTAGGGGAAATTGCGTTACGTTCATTGCCATTATTTGAGCAAATTATTGTAAATTGTCCAATGGGAGTAACGGAAGTTGAGTTCAACCGTAAGTTATTCTTGGCTCGTCGCCGTGCAGAAAAGCAATTAAGCAATGACCCATTATTTTATGTTACAACTTTATGTTCAACGGTGATTAGCTATAAAGGCTTGATGATGCCTGAAGCGATTGCCGATTTTTATACCGATTTAGCGGATGAGCGTTTAACATCGCATATTGTGGTTTTCCATCAACGGTTCTCAACCAATACTTTACCACGTTGGAATTTGGCTCAGCCGTTCCGTTATTTGGCTCATAACGGTGAAATTAACACCATTACTGCGAACCGTAACTGGTCTGTGGCTCGTACGCCAAAATTTGCCAATCCATTATTACCGGGGTTGTTAGATTGTACACCTTTAGTCAATCGTACAGGTTCGGACTCTTCAAGTTTAGATAATATGCTTGAAATTTTAGTGGGTGGTGGTATGGATTTATTCCGTGCCTTGCGTATGTTGGTTCCGCCTGCTTGGCAAAACGTATCTTCTTTAGATGCTGGGGTGCGTGCATTCTATGAGTTTAACTCTAAACATATGGAAGCGTGGGACGGGCCTGCTGGTTTAGTAATTCAAGATGGTCGTCATGCGATTTGTATGCTTGACCGTAATGGTTTACGTCCTGCTCGTTGGGTGATTACTAAAAATGGTTATATTACCTTAGCGTCTGAAGTAGGGACTTGGAATTATTCGCCTGAAGATGTGGTGTCTAAAGGTCGTGTAGGCCCAGGGCAAATGTTGGTGGTGGATACGCATACAGGTAAGGTGTTGAATACGCAAGATGTCAATCAGCACCTTAAAAATATGCGTCCGTACCGTGAATGGTTGCGTGAACGTGCAGTGAAATTACCAAATGATACGCAATTAGAAGAGCAATTAGTGGATAAGGGCTTACAAGGTGATGCCTTAAAAACTGCTCAAAAAATGTTTATGGTGAGCTTTGAAGAGCGAGACCAGTTATTACGTCCGATTGCGGAAAGTGGTCAAGAAGCGGTCGGTTCAATGGGCGATGATACGCCAATGGCGGTACTTTCTCGTCAAGTGCGTCATGTTTCGGATTATTTCCGTCAGCAGTTTGCTCAAGTCACTAATCCGCCAATCGACCCATTGCGTGAAACCATTGTGATGTCGCTTGAAACCTGTATGGGACGTGAGCAAAATGTATTTGAGCAAAGTGCTGACCATGCAGACCGTTTGATTATTCCAAGTCCTGTTTTATCAAATTCAAAAATGCACCAGTTACGTCATTTAAACCGTGCAGGTTATGAAGTGGCGGAAATTGAGTTAAATTATCCTGTTGAAGAAGGTTTGGAAAATGCGATTACTCGTATTTGTCAAGAATCTGCTCAAGCGGTGCGTGATGGTAAGACTTTGTTAGTATTATCAGATAAAAACTTGCGTGAAGGTTATTTACCTGCAAATGCGGTGATGGTAACCGGTGCGGTTCATCATTATTTATCTGAACAGGGTTTACGTTGTGATTCAAATTTAATCATTGAAACAGGTTTTGCTCGAGACCCACATCAATTTGCAGTCTTGCTCGGTTTTGGTGCAACAGCGGTTTATCCATATTTAGCCTATGATATTATTAATGATTTAGTGGCTAAAGGTGAATTGTTAGGCGACCCTGTGTATGCTCAAACTAATTTCCGTAAGGGGATTAATAAAGGCTTGCTCAAAGTTTTATCAAAAATGGGTATCTCTACGATGGCATCTTATCGTGGCGGTCAATTATTTGAAGCGGTGGGCTTGTCTAAACAAGTAGTTGATAAGTGCTTTATTGGTGTGCCAAGCCGTATTGAAGGGGCAACGTTTGCTGATTTAGAAAATGACCAGAAGAAATTAGCTGAATTAGCATGGAAAGCTCGTAAACCGATTGAGCAAGGTGGTTTATTAAAATTTGTTTATGGTAAGGAATATCACGCATTTAACCCTGATGTGATTAATGCCTTACATAAAGCGGTGCGTTCAGGTAAATATGAAGATTTCAAAGCCTATGCTGAAATTGTCAATAATCGTCCTGTGGCAACGATTCGTGATTTGTTTAAATTAAAAACAGATAATTCGATTCCGCTTGAGCAAGTTGAACCGATTGAAGAGATTTTGCCACGTTTTGACTCAGCAGGAATGTCGCTTGGGGCATTATCGCCAGAAGCTCATGAAGCGATTGCGATTGCCATGAATACGTTGGGCGGTCGTTCAAATTCAGGGGAAGGCGGTGAAGACCCAGCTCGTTATGGCACAATTAAAAACTCAAAAATTAAGCAAATTGCATCAGGTCGTTTTGGGGTAACACCTGCGTATTTAACATCAGCAGAAGTATTGCAAATTAAAGTGGCTCAAGGGGCAAAACCGGGGGAAGGCGGTCAATTACCGGGGGGTAAAGTAAATGGCTTGATTGCTCGTTTACGTTACTCTGTTCCGGGGGTTACATTGATTTCACCTCCGCCACATCATGATATTTATTCGATTGAAGATTTGGCTCAGTTGATTTTTGATTTAAAACAAGTCAATCCAAAAGCGATGGTTTCTGTTAAATTGGTGTCTGAACCGGGGGTTGGCACGATTGCAGCAGGGGTTGCCAAAGCCTATGCCGACTTTATTACCATCTCTGGTTATGATGGTGGAACAGCAGCATCGCCATTATCATCGATTCATCATGCAGGTTCGCCGTGGGAGTTGGGCTTAAGTGAAGCACATCAAGCCTTAAGAATCAATGATTTGCGTGGTAAAGTGCGTGTACAAACCGATGGTGGTTTAAAAACAGGTTTAGACGTGGTTAAAGCAGCCATTTTAGGGGCGGAAAGTTTTGGCTTTGGTTCTACGCCAATGATTGCGTTAGGTTGTAAATATCTGCGTATTTGCCATTTAAATAACTGTGCAACTGGGGTTGCAACACAACAAGATGAGTTACGTCAAGAACATTATATTGGCGAACCTGAAATGTTGATGAATTTCTTCCGCTTTATTGCTGAAGAAACCCGTGAATGGTTAGCAGTTTTGGGTGTATCTTCCTTAAAAGATTTGATTGGTCGTACGGATTTACTAGAAATTTTAGCTGGTGAAACCGAGAAACATCATCACCTCGATTTAACGCCATTATTACAATCGCACCCAGATGCTAATGGCAAGCCACAATATTGTGAAGTAGAAGGCAATCACCCATTTGATAAAGGCGAGTTAGCTGAAAAAATGTGGTCAGATATGATGACTGAAATTGAGCATAAAACAGGCGGTGAGTTTAGTTATCGTGTAGGCAACTGCGACCGTTCGATTGGTGCAAGATTGTCAGGTGAGATTGCACGTCGTCATGGTGATTTAGGTATGGAAGCCAACCCAATTACCTTAAAATTGACAGGTACCGCAGGTCAATCTTTAGGGGTATGGAATGCAGGGGGCTTACATATCAAACTTGAAGGGGACGCCAACGATTATGTGGGTAAAGGTATGGCAGGTGGTCGTATTTCTATTTTCCCACCGAAAGGTTCGCCATTCCAAACTCAAGAAACGGCAATCATCGGTAATACCTGCTTATATGGTGCAACAGGTGGTAAATTGTTTGCAGCAGGTACAGCAGGTGAACGTTTTGCGGTGCGTAACTCTGGAGCGTTTGCGGTGATTGAAGGGGCAGGCGACCACTGTTGTGAATATATGACAGGCGGTATTGTTACTGTTTTAGGTAAAGTGGGACATAACTTCGGTGCAGGTATGACGGGTGGTTTCGCTTATGTACTGGATTTAGATAATGACTTTGTCGATTATCATAACCCTGAATTGATTGATTTAACACGCATTTCAACCGAACCAATGGAAGAACATCGTGAGTTTTTATTAAAAATCTTAGATGAACATATTCAGGAAACAGGCAGTGCATGGGCATATAAGATTCGCCATGAGTTTGACTTCTATAGCCGTAAATTCTGGTTAGTGAAGCCAAAAGCAGCGAGCTTAGGTTCATTATTAAAAACCACTCAAGCAGACCCACAATAACCACGCATTGAAGATTGAAGGCAGATGTCGTGTTATGCACGACATCACCTACGGAGAAACATCATGGCTGTACGTTTAAATAATGATTTCCAATTCTTAGAATTTGAACGCCAAGACCCAGAGAAAAAAGATATTGAGTTGCGTAAAACGCAATTTATTGAAATTTATCAACCTTTTACTGAAGAAGTAGTACAAGAACAAAGCCATCGTTGCTTAGGCTGTGGCAACCCTTATTGTGAATGGAAATGCCCTGTCCATAACTACATTCCAAACTGGTTAAAATTAGTTTCAGAAGGACAAATTTTCCAAGCAGCAGAATTGTGCCATCAAACCAACACTTTACCTGAAGTATGTGGACGTGTTTGCCCACAAGACCGCTTATGTGAAAGTGCGTGTACCTTAAATGATGGGTTTGGTGCGGTTACTATTGGCAATGCTGAAAAATATATCAATGATACCGCATTTGAAATGGGCTGGCGACCAGATATGTCGCAAGTGAAATGGACAGATAAAAAAGTTGCCATCATTGGAGCAGGGCCTGCAGGGTTAGGCTGTGCGGATATTTTAGTGCGTAATGGTGTAAAACCTGTCGTATTTGACAAACGCCCAGAAATTGGCGGATTACTGACCTTTGGTATCCCAGAATTTAAAATGGAAAAAGACGTGATGAAACGTCGCCGTGAAATTTTCACCGAAATGGGCATTGAATTCCGTTTAAATACAGAAATTGGCAAAGATGTTACCGTTGAGCAACTTTTAGCCGAATATGATGCCGTATTTATGGGAATGGGAACCTATACCTATATGAAAGGCGGATTTGCAGGTGAAGATTTAGAAGGCGTGTACGATGCCTTAGATTTCTTGATTGCTAATGTCAATCGTTGTCATGGTTGGGAAGAAAATCCAAATGATTACATCGATATGAATGGCAAAAAAGTCATCGTATTGGGTGGTGGTGATACGGCAATGGACTGTAACCGTACATCAATTCGTCAGGGAGCAGAGAGCGTAATTTGTGCTTATCGCCGTGATGAAGAAAATATGCCGGGTTCTCGCCGTGAAGTGCGTAATGCTAAAGAAGAAGGCGTAAACTTCTTATTTAACCGTCAGCCTGTCGAAATTTTAGGTGAAAATGGTAAAGTAACAGGGGTAAAAGTGATTACTACTCAATTAGGCGAACCTGATGCCAATGGTCGCCGTAACCCTGAACCTGTACCAAATTCTGAAGAAATTTTACCTGCTGATGCGGTGCTTTTAGCGTTTGGTTTCCGTCCTAGTCCTGCGAATTGGTTTAATGATGTCAATATCGAAATGGATAAATCAGGTCGTGTGATTGCTAAAGAAGAGCAACAATTTAAATTCCAAACCAGTAATCCAAAAATCTTTGCAGGTGGCGACATGGTGCGTGGTTCAGATTTAGTCGTTACTGCGATTTGGGAAGGTCGTCAGGCGGGGGAAGGTATTTTAGATTATCTTAAAGTCTAACATGATGATTTGATATACAGAATAAGACCGAATAAAATTTATTCGGTCTTATTTTTTAGATGATTTAAAATGCCTTACATTGGTCTTGTTTTTTACCTTTAACACGGTTTGACTTCCCTGCAATGGTTTTATTGCCTTTACATTGCAAATTCCCTTTGATGCTATTACTGTGAGTACGCACAGTCCCTTGATTATCAAACAGTTGAATATTTCCACTCACGTTTACCGTTGTGATGTGAACATTTGTAGATTGCTTTACTTGAATATTACCATTGACTGAACCGCCGATAACAGTAACGGCATCCGCTTTATCCGCTTGAATATTGCCATCAATCGTTGCACGTTTTGCAATCAATGTTGCATCTTCAGCCACTTTGACATTGCCCTGAACGATTGTGCCATTCAAGGTGCAAATTCCACGAGCAACGACATCCCCATCGATACGTTGTTTGCTTAAGGTTGATGAACAAATGGTATCACCTGCATAAGCCGTCCCTACCAAAGTTAGGGTTAAGCCCAATGTTTTAAATAAAGCTTTCATAAAGTTTTCCTTAAAAATATGAAAGGGACTGGATATCCTTTCGTTTCAAAATGAAAAATATAGCAGTATTTTGTAAAATGAAAAAGTAGAATTGTGTAAAATAGGTTAATAATGATGATAAAATGTAATGGATTTGGTATTGAATAATGAAATGATGACGCAAATTTTAACCTTAAAGAACATTTGGCAACAACTTTGCCCAAGTGATACAACATTGACGTGTTTTAATGATGTGATACAACGCTATCAACAACCGTGGCGATATTATCATACTGTGCAACATTTATATGAGTGTTTGATGTTATGGCAACGTTATGCAGAACAGATGAAGTTTCCGCAACTGGTGGGTTTGGCGTTATTTTATCATGATGTGGTTTATGACCCTAAAGCCAAAGACAATGAGCAACAAAGTGCCAAAATCGCAGTCCAACATTTAGCGGGTAAAATGATGGCAAATGAATTGGCATTGATTGAGCAATGGATTTTAGCAACCCAACACCATCAACAGCCGTATGGTTCTGATTCACCTTATGCGGTTGATGTTGCCTTGTTATTAGATATTGACCTTGCGATTTTAGGCAGTGAGCTGAGCCGTTTTGCAGA
Organism: Acinetobacter sp.; assembly: GCA_041854545.1. Taxonomy (GTDB): domain Bacteria; phylum Pseudomonadota; class Gammaproteobacteria; order Pseudomonadales; family Moraxellaceae; genus Acinetobacter. Next base: position 8,438 of record JBHACK010000100.1, read on the forward strand.
ATATGAACGGCAAATTCAACAAGAATATGCGTGGGTTGAACCACACATCTATCAGCAAAAACGTCAGCAGGTTTTAGCATCTTTTTACCAGCGTACGCCTTTGTATTTAACAGCGATTGTTGAACAAGATAGAGAAGTTCAAGCAAAACAAAATTTGGCAAAACGATTGCTGTATTCTGTTGTATAATGTTTACGATGCTTGAGTCAGTAATTATTTTTATGGTATTCTTTTCTCATTGATTTATTGAGAGTATTATCTATTGTCTCCCAAATTGATAATATGACTTAAACGAATGTAATTTTTATTGATTAGGAATGTATGACGATGACTCAATCAAAACAGCTCACAAAACATCAAATTTCACTTGCTGATGAATATATTGAAAAAGGAAATGAATTAGAAGATAACGGACAGTTAGATGAAGCAATTCAGCATTATTTAACAGCACTTGAAACAGCTGAAGGTTATTGGCGTGCATATTTAAACTTGGGAATCGCTTATAATATTAAGGGAGATTTTGAACCTGCATTAAATTATTTAGAGCAAGCCTATCAACAATTCCCTGATTCTCATATTACTGCATATAATCTTGCTCGTATTTTATTTCTTTTAGGTCAAGATACTTCACGAGTCATTCAATTATTAGAAAAAGCGGTTGAATTAGAGCATGATTTCTTTGAAGGTTGGATTTTATTAGCAGAAGCGTTTGATATAAATCAACAAACGGTACAGGCAGTTGAATCAGCTAATCAAGCATTAACTTTACACCCAAATCATTTTGGAGCTTTATGGAATAAGGCTCAATATTTACTAAAATTAGCTCCAACCAGTGAAACATGGGAAATCCAAGCCCATCATTTATTAAAACAACTTAGCCCACATGATAAAGATATTCGCACTTTATTTGCCAATTTCTTGCTTGAGCGTGGATATAGCACACAAGCCATTCAGGTTTTACAAGAGTATTATGATTTTGATTTAAATCATTTTAGCCATTATTTATGGGCATTATTATTTACTGACCATATTCGTGCAGAAGAGATTGCAGAAGAACATAAAAAAATTAATGCCTTTTTAATTCCTGAAGAATATCCAGAACAACTTGATTTATCAACGGTAGATAAAATTAAGGTTGGTTTTTTATCTGCCGATTTATATCAACATAAAAATGCGTATTTTCTTCAATCCGTTTTTACTTATTTAAATCCAGAAAAATTTGAAATTTATGTTTATAATTTATCAAGAGTATTTGATAAGGTCAGTGAACAATTAAAACAACCGCATTTACATTGGTTTGATGTGCAATATTTAAGTGATGAGCAAATTGTGGCGAAAATCCGTGAAGATGGTGTTCATATTTTATTTGATTTAGCAGGGCATAGCCGTGATAATCGTTTAACGATTTTGGCACAAAAACCTGCACCAATCATTACATCATGGTTAGGCTATTTAGCAACAACAGGGTTAAATACCGTGGATTTCCGTTTGGTTGATGCAGTCACTGACCCTGTGGGTTTAACGGAATCACATCATACTGAACAATTAATTCGTATTAAAAATACACAATGGTGTTATACGCCACAAGCAGAAACGCCTGATATTGTGCCAAATGCCTATCATGAAAAAGGCTATATCACCTTTGGTTCGTTTAACCAATGTGCGAAAGTTACGCAAACTTGTTTGGATACTTGGTTACGCATTTTACAAGAAATTCCAGAAAGCCGTATTTTCTTTGCAGGTGTGGAACAAGGTTTGGCTCAAGAGCGAATTGAAGACTTTTTATTAGATAATGGCATTGATGAAACACGTTATGCGTTTCAAGGGCGTGTAAGTTGGATTGATTATTTTTCTTCATATAATCAAGTGGATATTGCATTAGATTCTTATCCATATACAGGGGCGACCACAACTTTTGATGCTTTAGTGATGGGAACGCCTGTGATTACTTTAGCAGGGCAACATTCAATTAGTCGAAGTGCGAGCAGTATTTTAACTGCATTAGGGCATTCAGAATGGATTGCACAATCTGCAGATGATTATGTGGAAATTGCAAAAATGCTTGCTGAACAAATTCAACAGCAACCAGAATTTAAACATTTATTACGTCAAGAATTTTTATTGAGTTCGTTGATTGATGGACAATTATTTGCTCAAAATTTTGCTGACGCATTAGATGAAATGGTGCAATGTTATCAAGCAAATGTTTAAAAAATACCAAACATCGTTCATTGTGAACAGATTTTAACACTTAGGGTAGATGTAATTTTGCTCTAAGATGTTGTATTTTAAATAAAAACAATAGAATTCACATCATCATTAAAAATAACTTGACGTCCTCCCCTAGCTAAAGCAAGGGGATTCCTCCTACGAGCGTATTACGTCCAATACGGAGAATGTTTAATGCTGAGTTTATATCTCTATCATGAAATGTACCACATTCCACACATTGCCATTCTCTTATTCCTAAATCTGCTCTACCTTTCGGACTACTATCGCTGA
>JBHACK010000101.1:0-13976 GCA_041854545.1 Acinetobacter sp.
CAGTTTTTACCAACAGCAGAGCAACTCAATGACCGTATCACCAATGGACTGACAGACGCATTTTTCGCATTTGCTGATGGTACAAAATCTGCTGAAGAAGCATTTAGAGAATTTGCATCTACTTTCTTTCGTGAAATCGCCCAAATGATTCTAAAACAGATGATTTTTAACGCCATTTCAACAGCAGGAAAAGCAGGTGGCGGTGGCTGGGGCGGTGCAATCGCAGGGGTAATTGGTAGTGCCTTTGGTGGGAAAGGCTACTCTAGTGGTGGTTATACAGGTGTAGGCGGTAAATATGAGCCTGCAGGCATTGTACACAAAGATGAGTTTGTGATTCGTAAAGAAATGACAAGCCAAGTCGGTGCTAAAGAATTTTTAGCGAATTTTAACCGCTATGGTATGACTGCATTAAAGGGCTTGCAGGGTTATTCAAGTGGCGGATTAGTTGGTGCTGTACCAAACATCACTGCTCCACAGGTTCAAGCACCAAAATTGGTTAGCCCAAGCGAAAAAATTGCACAATCGACTAGCTTTAATGCTAATCAAAACTTCTATTTAGTCGATGACCCTAGTCGTATTTTAGATACGCTGAACTCAAGTCAAGGTCAAGAAAACTTGGTGGTAATGATGAGTCGAGACCCTGAAAAATTTAAGACAGCTTTAAAAATCGGTTAAAGGCGATTTAAAAGTAGTTTAAAAGACGTTTTAAAGAAACACGGCGATAATAACGCCGTGTTTTTTTATTATTGGTAAATGTCATGCCCCACGAAATTGGTTTTGTTGTTTCTCAAGATAGCAAGCCTGCTCACTATCAAATGTTGCAAAAAATTAAAGCCCTAGCAGTAAGTTCAGGTTTTTGGCAGTTATTGCGTGAAGATACATCAACAGAAAATCATGAGATTATTCTAAAGGGTCAGGGATATACGACAAAAGAAGAAATCTATGTAGGCATACGCACTTATCAAAATGCACAAGCAGATTATTACAATCTAGCCGTAGCAACGTTTACAGGCTATGTGCCATCTAACCCATTTGACAATCAACCATCGGCAAAAATTAGCGGAGTTCCTGCTCATAACCAACGTATCGACTATTGGCTCACAGTCAATCCACAGCGGATTGCGTGTTGTATGAAAGTCGGTACGCCAGTTTATGAACACTTCTATATCGGCAAGTTTTTGCCTTACGCTCGCCCTAGTCAATATCCGTATCCAGTCATCTGTGCAGGTATGTTAGATGGTGTGCCTGCTACTCGTTTTTCTGACACAAACCATAGTATGCCATATAAAGGCAGACGCAATAATCTAGCTATGCGTTTTAATACTGGGACTTATCTTAATCCTGAATGCTATCCATATAATAGTTATCCATTGACCCAACAACGACAATTTAGAGATACAAACGGCATTTATCCATTGATGCCGATTATTCTAACTGATGGTAATGGCATTTATGGGGAGTTTGATGGTGTACGTTTTATTACAGGTTTTGACAACGTAACTGAGAATAAATGCGGTGATGACTGGGTCGTCTTTCAAGACGTTGGGCGAACTGGTTTTAATGATTATATTGCCTTACGTTTAGATAAATAGGAGAAAACAATGGCATATTACACAGGTCAATGCTCAAACTATCAACATCTTGCTGACATTCTAGTCGAAAAATGTCAGGCTCATGGTTGGACATGGCAAAACAATAGTTTACATAAAAAGAAAATGCAAGTTAAAGTGTGGGTATGCAACACACCACGTCATTACAACACAGGAGAAGGAATTGTTTTGACAGGAATAACAAATGATTCAGAATCAGCAATACAGCCAAGACTTGGTGGTTTAGGTATTGTTAATGAGAATATATTTCCTGCTATTTATCATCTATTTATTTTTGAACATGAAGTCTATTTAATTATGAAGTTTGATGTAGATAAGTTCTATCATCTCACATTTGGTCAGTCGTTATTTTCAAATGCGGTGTGGCTATCTGCTAATACGTCACAATATTGTCATTCAACTGATAAATTTATCTACATCACACCAACAACAGGTGGTGTAGCTTCTTATTCAGTTACTAGTTCCGCCCCATTTTGGGGAGGAGCTTATCAAACAGCACAATGGTGTAACTGTACAATTCAACATAATATCGATGGTCATGTTTGGTCAGGTTATTCATCGCAAGCATATAGTAGTTTTCAACCACTTGTTGAACGTTTGCCAAATCAAGTTTTTTCTGATAGTCCTTTGTTACCGTATCAAATTTTTTTAGAACGTGCAGAAAGTAAGCTCAGCTTAATTGCTCAATTTGAACACGCCCGTTTTGTTCGTGTAGATAATTATGAACCTGAGCAAATTATTACTTTGGGACATGAAAAATGGATGATTTTTCCATTTTTTAGAAAAAATGTCACTGCAAGAAATGGCGGAGTGAATCTTGAACACAGTGGCACATTTGGCTGGGCAATTCGTTACGAGGGTTAAATGACTATACTTAACTACATCGTAACACAATCAGCGAGCCATGCTCTTAATGAACATTTAACGACTGATTTTGACTTATCGCAGGGTGAGCAATGGTATCCTTATTCTACAGCACAAAATCAACGTGTCAGCGATGGCATTGCCTATCGTCTAACATCACAACTGCCAGTTTCTACTGCTCCACGACAGCTAGATTACATTGTTGCTCAAAGCTATGTTGATGATTTTTATCATCGTATTCATATTGATACGCTTGAAGCTGATTTAGGTGTCGTAGCTAGCAAACAAGTCATCACGTTTAACTTGTGGAATGCTTATTTTGAGCATTTAGACTTAAAACGTATAGAAGGCTTAGGCGTTGGCTCATACTTTGAACAAGATGATTTAGCCCCTTTAACGCTATTTGCTTTACAAGAACGTGCATGGAAATTGCACATTTTACCTGATGGTGATGCACGTCTTAATCTTGACCTTAAATGGTTGTTTGATGGACAAAAAACTGGACAACGCTATAGTGTAGGTAGCTTACTTAGTGGTCAGCGAGTGATTGGTTTTGCTTGGGCGATTGATTGGGCAAACGGTGTTGCTGAAAGTTTGGCGTGGCATACTGATATTTTACAAAGTCAAACAGGACACGAACAAAGACGGAGTTTAAGGCTTAGTCCACGTTTAACGCTTGATGTTGATTTATTGCTCCATCAACGTGAACGAACGCTTTTTGATTTAACCATCGTTGGCTGGTCATCAAAAACATTCGTTATTCCATTGTGGTTTTATCAATCACATTTGCGACAAGATATTGCAAATAATAGCTTAAAAATTATCTGCGACACGGCGAATATGCCCTATGCAGATTATCAATATATTATGTTGGTTAAATCAGCGTTTGAATATGAAGTCGCTGAAGTACACAGCGTAAATGATTCTGAAATTATCCTAAAACGACCTTTACAAAACGCTTGGACAGTTGGCACACATCTTTATCCTGCGGTTTCTGCATTTATTCGCCAACAGCCACAACTTAAAAAACGCAACAGCGAAACCATGCGAACAAGCGTACAGTTTCAAGCGTTGGATACGGTCGGTCATGTCAAAAATGAACCACAGAATATTGACTATTTTCTTGATTATCCTGTGCTGAACCTTGCTCCTAACGAAAGTAATGATTTAACGCACAGCTACCAACGACTACAACAACAGCTTGATAATTTGTCAGGTCGTCCGCTACTTGTCGATATTGCTAATGTAAGTTTTATGCTCTATCAGTATCGATGGTTTTTACAAAATATTGAACAGCATGAGCAATTTTATGCTTGGCTTAATCTCTTAAACGGTCGCCAAAAAGCGGTATGGATTCCAACCTTTAGCGATGATTTACAGTTAGCAAGTACGATTCAATCGGCTAGTAAAAATCTTGATATTCTCTATTGTGGTTATACAAAATTTGCTCAAAATCAGAATGGGCGACAACACATTTTAATCACGCTCAAAACTGGTGAACGCCTATATCACAAAATCACCGATGCTCAAGAATTGGGGCAAATTGAACGCTTAACTGTTGCGACTGCATTTACTCAAAATATCGCCATTTCTGATGTACTCAATATTCAATTTATCAGCTTATGCCGACTCAATAATGACAATGTAAGCATTCAACATCATAACGACATTGCAGGATTAGCAACGGTTGAGATGACGTTTAGGGGGATTATTGAATGAGTTTTGCACGTTTTGAAACATCATTACAAAAAGCACAGCCGATTCGTTTGTACCAGTTCCAACGTGGAGCGTTAAAGTGGGGCTATTGTTCTGCTGACCGTGATGTACGGTTTAACGGTATTACATTTTTTTCATTATTGGGTGGGATTAAAGATGACGGTATTCGTCAAACCCAAGATAGTGGCGGTGATTTACTGACTTTGACCGTGCCTGCCAACTCTGATTTAGCCCAAATGTACCGCCATTTTGCTCCTGCACAAGCGGTGGATTTAACCATTTTTGACCTACATTACCCAGAGTTAGAAAGTACAGAAACAGGGGCTTATCTTGCGGTGTGGAAAGGCTTTATCGTTGGCGTAAAATTCGTCAATGATTTTACGGCACAAGTGCAATGCCAAAACTTATCGGCATCGCTTGAACGTACAGGGCTTAGAAAAACGTGGAGCAAAATGTGTTCACATCAGCTTTATGGCAATGGTTGTAATTTAGATAGAAATCAGTTTATGACGGAAGTCGTTATCACGACGGTCAGCGGTTCATCGCTTGAAGTTGCATTACCAAACGACAAAAATCAGGACGATTATTTTACAGGCGGTTATTTGGAATGGATGTCAGAATACGGTGTGGAGCAACGTGGTATTGAGCGACAAATCAGCAATCATTTAACTGTATTCGGTGGTGTACAAGGCTTAAATGTGGGGCAGAAAATCAAACTATTTGCAGGTTGCAATCGTACTTTTACTGCTTGTCAGACTAAATTTAACAACACAGACAACTATGGCGGTTCACCGCATATGCCCAACAAGTCGCCATTTGATGGCACACCAGTTTTTTAGGAGAAAATTATGTGGGTTCAAGTCGCTCTCTTTGTCGCATCGCTTGTTATTAGTTATCTTTTACAGCCTAAACCGCCTAAAGCCAAACCGTCAGCTTTTGAAGACATCAAGTTCCCAGTCATTGAAGATGGCACACCCAAGATGGTGGTCTTTGGTGATGTCTGGGTTACAGATTGGTGCGTGATTGGTGCAGGAAATTATCGCACCAGTCCGATTATTAAAAAGCAAAAAAGTTTATTTGGCTCAAAAAAGCAGACCGTTGGGCATCGTTATCTCATGTCACTTCATATGGGACTATGTATGACGATGGACGAATTAGTCGAAATCAAAGTCGGTGATAGAATCGCTTGGGGTAAAAATGCACCTGCTCCATCTATTAATAGCAAATTAGGCTTTAGTTATCGTACTTCAACAATTACAACGACTTATAACAGCACAAATAATGAAAATCATCTGCGTATTTATCAGCCAAATCTTTTTAATGGTGATGAAGGTGAAGGCGGTATCGATGGCACACTTATCATCATGAAAGGGGCAAGCGACCAACGCCCACTTCCACAGTTACAGCAGATGTATAATAGCCCAGTCCCTGCTTACAGGGGTGTGGTAACAATGTTTTATGATGGCATGGTGAGTGCAAATTCGCCATATCCAAAGGCTTGGGCATTCCGAGTTCGCAGAACGGAAACGAATTGGTACAACGAAAAATCGACGATATGGCTAGATGATGGCAATGACAATCAGATTAAAGCGATGAACCCAGCTCACATTCTTTTTGAAGCACAGACCAACGCTGACTGGGGACGTGGCACGGCGATTGAACAGATAGATATTGATAGTTTTCAACAATGTGCAGATATTTTATACGATGAAAAATTCGGAATGTGCATTGCGTGGAAACGCCAAGACAGCCTAAAACAATTTATTCAGCAAATTCTTGACCATATCGGTGGGGCGTTGATGATTGATAGAACGACTGGACTATGGAAATTAGTGCTAATTCGTGAAAGTGCCACACCTGAAAATCTCCCTACTTTTGATTATCAAACAGGAATTCTAAGAATTGAAGAAGACAACAACACATCTAATGATTTGGTTACGAATCAAATGGTGATTAGCTATACTGACCCTATTAGCAACGAAACTCGCACTGTCAGAACTGAAAATCTCGCTAGTATTCAACGAGATGGCACGATTTTACAGAATAAAACGTACATTGGTATTCCAACCGCTGAACTGGCAGGACGTGTCGCAAGTCGTGATATGAAAATCACCCAATCTCACTTAAAAAAGTTTAAGGTCATTTTTGATAGACGTGCTTATTTATTACAACCTGCATCTGCTTTTGTGTTGAAACTGCCACACAGGGGCATTGAACACATCATTATGCGAGCGGTTCGTGTTGAACATAACGAGCTGACAAATGGCGAGATTAGCGTAACAGCCGTTCAAGACGTTTTCGGCTTACCTAAAACTGCTTACAGTCAGCTACAGCCGAGCTTGTGGGTCAAGCCTGATTTTCAGCCTTTACCGATTGAAAGCGTTAAACTTTTTGAACTGCCTTACACGCATTTATTAGAAGATTTTGCACATGAACAACTCAAACTTATGCAAAATCTGGGCTATATCATGCCCCTTGCTATTCGCCCAAATAGCCTACAGTTAGACTTTGACATCTGGGCAAAACTCACAACGGAAACAGACGAGCAATACACAGGCACAGGACAATATATTAATAGTAGCATCATTTTACATGATGTGGCTCAACGAGCAGACTTAACAACATTGACGGTTGATAATATCAATCAAAACCTTGTAAATGTTGGACAATGTGCTTTACTAAATGATGAAATTGTACAGATTCACAATATTGATTTTGAACAAAATCAAATCACAGTAAAACGTGGCTGTATTGATACTGTGCCACGTCATCATTCTGTGAATTCTAAACTTTGGGTATATGAAGACATCGCAACCATCGCTGAACGAGCCGTGCAACAAGGGCAAACGCTCAACATAAAACTGCTTAGTAAAACATCACTCGGACAATATGACATCACAAAAGCGACTGCGTATTCGTTTATCTCACAACAACGAATCGCACGACCATTTCCCCCTGCCAACATTAAGATAAATGGGCAATCTTACCCAAACACCATCAGCGAACTAAACATGATTTCATGGTCGGGACGCAATAAAATCAGCCAAAATACAGCGATTTTAGACCAACTTGCCCAACATTATGCAGTTGAAGATGGCATAACGTTTAGCCTAATTATCTCAAAGAAAATTACAGAAACTGGAGCGTATCAAGTCGTGGCAGAAAAACACGGCGTAACCGATTATCAGCTAGAAATCATCAAAACAGGTACTGCAACTGATGGACAAATATTGGTAAATCTTGAAAATGCAATTATGGTAAAAGTAGAAATTTGGGCAGTTAAAGATAGCTTAACAAGTTTGCAACGCCATAACATTGAGATAAGTATCGGATAAACTTTAAAATAGGTTAAAAGATGAATTATAAAATAATAGATAGAATGCGAATCTTTAAAACTGGGAACGACTATTGCTGGAACAATAAGCCGTTCTCTCGACAAGCGACTGTCAAAAGCAAGCCCAGCTATCATGCACATGATAAAAGGCATTCTATCAAAAATGCAAAACTTTTGCAAAATGCAAAATAAGGTTTATTATGAAATTTATTATCTGCCAGTCGTGCAACAAAAAACTGCTTAAAATCGGTCATTTTGACAACTTACAAGTAAAATGCCCACGTTGCAAAGCCATCAATAACTATCAGAACGCTACGAGCGTCAAGTCAGAAGTCCACGAGACTCCAACAAACGGAGAAACTCGTGACAAATCTTCACAAGTTACACAGTAACGCACCCTTGCCCTTTATCGGGCAAAAACGTCAGGTAATCAAATACTTTCGCCAAGCCCTTGACCACATCGTCCCTGACGATGGTCAGGGGTGGACGATTATTGATATTTTCGGTGGTAGTGGGTTGTTAGCCCACAATGCTAAATATCTCAAGCCCAAAGCCCACGTTATTTATAATGATTTTGACGGCTATAGCGAACGATTGAAACATATTGATGATACCAATCGTTTGCGACAAATTATCGCATCAATCTTAGCTGACTACCCACGCCAAAAACGCTTACCTGCCGATATTAAACAAAAAATCATTGATACAATTAATAGCTTTGATGGCTATGTCGATTGCCACAGTATAAGCACTTGGATTTTGTTTAGCGGTAAACAAATCGCTGATATTAGCGAACTGCATAACAACGACTTCTATAATACTGTTAGATTGAGTGATTATCCGCTTGCTAATGGCTATTTAGACGGCTTGGAAATCGTGAGAGAATCCTTTGAAACATTGATGCCATGTTATTTTGAGCAGGAAAAAACATTATTTATTCTTGACCCTCCGTATCTAAAGACAAAGCAAGAGGCTTATGGGCTTGGTGAATACTTTGGAATGGTGCAATTTCTAAAGCTGATGCGATTAGTACGACCGCCTTACTTATTCTTTAGCAGTACGAAAAGCGAATTTTTGTCGTATCTTGATTATTTGAAAGAATATGATGTCGAGTCTTGGGAACGCTTGGGCGAGTTTGAAAAGTTTAGCTTTAGAGCAAGTGTGAATTATCAGTCAAAGTACGAGGATAATATGATTTATAAATTGTAATTTTTTTGCATAAGTTGCAATATAAATGCCGTCTATTTATCTCAAAAAAAGACGGCATTTATATCTTTCCGCATCACAACTCAAACGACCGTATCATCTGAAAAAAATCTATCTTCATCTATTTTACTGTGGATGCGTGCGGATAAACCACGTCAAGAAAGTATGAATCGTTGGCAAGGGGCTCATGCACAAATTATTTCTGCGAATAAAGGTTTGAAAGAATACCGCCAACTTCATTTTGCTGAACACAATACAGGATTATGGCATAACATAGACGGTGTAGAAACGCATATCCCTGTAGAGAGAAAAATCGATGGTGTCGCAGATGTAACCTTAAAAGGATACACTTCTTTATTACGGGGAAGACAGCAAAACAAGTTAGCTCATGCTGATGAAGTGAATTTATTTAAACGGACAATTTTATATGCGTCTTTTCCAAAAAATTCTAAATGGTATCATGTCGCAACTCAAGATACAGCGGTAAATGCAAGAAGTATGGTCTTTATCCGTAAAAGAGAAAATATGAGTGAACATTCATTTCAACAATTTATCAATCAAGAGTTAGCACCAAGTTTGGCAAATATAGATGGAGTAAAGGAGTTACGCACAAAAGTATATAGCCCATGGAAACAAAGCCAATGGAACACACCGAATGTAGCACATGATAATGCACCTGAAGTGCAATTTCATGGTGCATTGATTTTAGGATTTTCTGACCGCCAAGCCATGAATAGATTTTTTAATAGTGATGAGTTAAAACAAATATCTAAGCGTATTGCCGTATTTAGTTCCGCTGTTCATGCCTATGATGTAGAAAAAACCTTAGTTTTTATTCACAATGGAAAACGAGTAAATCCTTAAATGATGATGGTTTGACTGTTGTATAACAGATGATTGATAGGAATTTTGTACTTAAGCAACTCTATTTTGATAAGGACATGCTAAAATAGCACATTCTTTAAAATAATGGTTTTGACTTATGGCGTTATGGCGTTCCACGATGGTGGTAAGTGCAATGACCATGCTTTCTCGTATTATGGGTTTAGTGCGAGATGTGGTATTGCTCAATGTCTTTGGAGCAAGCAAAGAGTTCGATAGCTTTGTGGTTGCATTTAAAATTCCAAATTTCTTTCGGCGGTTGTTTGCAGAAGGGGCGTTTTCCAATGCCTTTATTCCAATTTTAACCGAATATAAAACCACAAAAACGCATCAAGATGTACAAATTTTAATTAGCCGTGTCTTTGGTAGCTTGTTGATGGTGATGTCATTATTGACATTATTTGCCATGATTTTTGCCCCTGCGGTGATTTATGTGTACGCATCAGGGTTTTACGATGACCCTGCAAAATTTGCCTTAACGGTGGAATTATTCCGTTTAACTGCTCCGTATTTAATGTTTATGTCATTAACGGCATTTGCCAGTAGCGTGTTAAATAGCTATGGGTCGTTTATGACTCCTGCATTTGCCCCTGTGCTGTTAAATTTGTGTATGATTTTAGGGGCATGGTATTTAACGCCTTATTTAGACCCAAGCATTAAAGCCTTAGGTTGGGCGGTGATTGTGGCAGGGATTGTCCAATTTGCTTTACAGTTGCCTGAATTGTGGAAAAAACGCTTATTGATTCCGCCAAAAGTCGATTTTAAACATGAAGGCGTGGTACGCATTTTAAAATTGATGTTGCCTGCTTTGTTTGGTGTATCGGTTACGCAAATTAATTTATTGTTAAATACCATTTGGGCATCTCATATGCAAGATGGCTCGGTGTCGTGGTTATATGGTGCGGAACGTATGACCGAATTGCCATTAGGCTTAATTGGCGTTGCCATTGGTACGGTGATTTTACCATCATTATCTGCACGTCATGCCGAGCAAGATAGCGAAAAATTTAAAGCAATGTTGGATTGGGCGACTAAAGTCATTGTATTGGTTGGGATTCCTGCCAGTATTGCATTATTTATGCTTTCAACGCCCATTATTCAAACCTTGTTCCAACGTGGGCAATTTAGCGTTCATGATACGCAAATGACCGCCTTAGCCTTACAAGGGATGAGTGCAGGGGTGATTTCTTTTATGTTGATTAAAGTGTTTGCCCCTGGGTTTTATGCTCAACAAGATACCAAAACCCCTGTTAAAATTGGCTTAATTGCCGTTGCAACCAATGCGGTTTTAACGGTGATTTTTATTGGCTTATTTAAGTTAATGAATTGGCAAGCATCTCATATGGCACTTGCATTAGCATCGTCAGGGTCTGCGTTGGTCAATGCTGGATTATTGTATTATCATTTACATCGCCGTGGTATTTATAAGCTTGGAAAACATTGGATTAAATTATCCATTCAATTTGCCATTGCTAACCTTGTTATGATGGTCGCTTTGTATTTTGGTTTACAGTATTTCCAAGGTGATGCCAGCGAAATCACCCGTATCATGCAATTATTGATGTTGATTGTGGTCGGTGCGGTGAGTTATGGCGTTGCATTATTGGCAACTGGATTTAAACCACGTCAGTTAAAGGCGTAACAAAGGAGCGAAAGCTCCTTTTTTTATGTGGATATTATTCCTAGCATGATTTGCAATTAAAATTGCAACAAATATGATATTTTAAAGCGAACTCACGTTATAATAATCTTTCAATCGACACAATGAGCAGAAGTATTCCCATGAGCCAAAGTCATATCCGCATTCGTGGAGCAAGAACGCATAATCTTAAAAATATTAACCTTGATATTCCACGCGATAAATTTGTGGTCATTACAGGTTTATCAGGTTCAGGGAAATCATCATTAGCCTTTGATACTTTGTATGCAGAAGGACAACGCCGTTATGTTGAAAGTTTATCGGCATATGCACGCCAATTTTTATCGCAAATGGAAAAACCAGATGTTGATAGTATAGAAGGTTTAAGCCCTGCGATTGCTATAGAACAAAAATCAACCAGTCATAACCCACGTTCAACCGTTGGTACCATTACCGAAATTTACGACTATTTACGCTTACTGTATGCACGAGTAGGGACACCGTATTGTCCAGAGCATGATTTACCGATGGTTGCCCAAACTGTTTCAGAAATGGTCGATATTATCAAACAGTTAGATGAAGGCACCGCCATCATGATTCTTGCACCGATTGTGCGAGAACGTAAAGGCGAATATTCTGCATTATTTGATAAATTACAAGGACAAGGCTTTATCCGAGCTCGAGTAGATGGTGAGATTATTGAAATTGAAGAACCGCCTATTTTAGATAAAAATAAAAAACATAGCATTGAAGTGGTGATAGACCGTTTTAAAGTGCGTGATGATTTAGGCAACCGTATAGCAGAATCGCTCGAAACCGCATTACGTTTAGGCAATGATTTAGCGATTTTAGCTTTTATGGACGGAGAAACGCCTGAACGTATTTTTTCTGCTAAACATAGTTGCCCACAATGCGACCGTGCAGTAGCAGAATTAGAGCCACGTTTATTTTCCTTTAATAATCCTGTTGGAGCGTGTCCTGCCTGTGATGGCTTGGGCGTTCGCAGTCATTTTAGTGCAGAAAAATTGATTCCAAATGGTGAATTGTCCATTCAACAAGGGGCGATTCGGGGCTGGGATAAACAACGTCCTTATTATTATGCGATGTTACAAAAAGTCAGCGAACATTTTGCCATTCCATTGGATTGTGCGTGGCATGAACTTTCTGCCAAACATCAAAAAATTATTTTAAATGGTTCAGGTAAAGAAAAACTGGATTTATCCTATACCGATGAACGTGGGCGGTTTCATCAACGTATCATGCCATTTGAAGGCATTTTACCGTACTATGAACGCCGTTACCGTGAAACCGAAAGCCATGTGATTCGTGATGATTTAGCACAATATTTAGCAAATTCTGCCTGTAGCGAATGTGATGGTTCACGGTTAAATGAGATTTCTCGCCATGTTCGAGTATTAGACAAAACTATTAGCCAAATTACCCAAATGTCAATTGGTGATGCCGAGCAATATTATCAACATTTACAACTCGATGGAGCAAAAGGCGAAATTGCCGAAAAGATTTTTAAGGAAATCCGAGAACGTTTACATTTTTTAGTGAGTGTTGGTTTAAATTATTTAAGTTTAGCACGTTCGGCGGAAACCTTGTCAGGGGGAGAAGCTCAACGCATTCGCCTTGCCAGCCAAATTGGAGCAGGGTTAATGGGGGTGATGTATGTGCTTGATGAGCCATCAATAGGACTTCATCAACGAGATAATGACCGACTATTACAAACGCTGATTCGGTTGCGTG
Organism: Acinetobacter sp.; assembly: GCA_041854545.1. GTDB lineage: Bacteria > Pseudomonadota > Gammaproteobacteria > Pseudomonadales > Moraxellaceae > Acinetobacter. Next base: position 13,004 of record JBHACK010000101.1, read on the forward strand.
ATTTGGGCAATACCGTGCTTGTGGTCGAGCATGATGAAGATGCAATTCGTTCCGCTGACCATATTATCGACATCGGGCCTTATGCAGGCGTGCATGGTGGACAAATCGTTGCCGAAGGTACTGCAAAACAATTAGCCAAACATAAACATTCCTTAACAGGGCAATATTTATCAGGAAAATTAAAAATTGAAGTGCCAAAACAACGCACTTTACCGCCACGTCCTGATGAAAAAATTATCTTAACTGGAGCGTGTGGACATAATCTTAAACAAGTAGATTTAACCTTGCCAACAGGGGTGATGACGTGCATTACAGGCGTATCAGGCTCTGGAAAATCAACCTTGATTAACCGAACCTTATTGCCTTTAGCCTTAACCCAGCTTAATGGTGCAACCACGCTGACCGCTGAAAAATACGACAGTATTGACGGTTTACACTATTTAGATAAAGTGGTCGATATTGACCAAAGCCCGATTGGACGTACACCACGCTCTAATCCTGCGACCTATACAGGATTATTTACACCAATTCGTGAATTATTTGCTCAAACCCCAGAAGCACGAGCAAGGGGCTATACCGCTGGGCGTTTCTCATTTAATGTCAAAGGCGGACGTTGTGAAGCCTGCGAAGGGGACGGCATGATTAAAGTTGCCATGCACTTTTTACCTGATATGTATGTCCCTTGTGATGCCTGTCATGGACATCGTTATAACCGTGAAACCTTAGAAGTCAGCTATAAAGGCAAAAATATTGCAGATGTCTTGGAAATGACGGTAGAAGATGCACTACAATTTTTTAGTGCTATTCCTGTGATTGCACGCCGTTTAGAAACCTTAAATGAAGTGGGATTAGGCTATATTACCTTAGGACAATCCGCTACAACCCTTTCAGGCGGTGAAGCCCAACGGGTGAAACTAGCCAAAGAATTGGCAAAACGAGATACAGGCAAAACCTTATATGTGCTTGATGAACC
>JBHACK010000102.1:0-6039 GCA_041854545.1 Acinetobacter sp.
GTAGCGGTACTCAAACTAACTGGCGAACTAGAAAAACCGTTAATCAAATATCTCGGACTATTTCGTAGCGAAGGACGAGATTTAAGCTACAAACGCTTAGCAAAACTTATTAATGAAATTGCTCCAGACGTTGTTGCAGGACAAATTCAACGTAACCGCCACACATACCCTGCACCAAAAAAGGCATGGGTCTGGGCAATCAATGTCATGCTTGAACGTCGAGAACTGGGCAAACTTCAACTACCGCTAAAAAATCATGGCTACTTATACGAAGTCATTAGCAGTTACAAAGAAGATGAGCCATATCACCAATCACATGACAATCTATCACAACCTGCTGTTTATAGTGCCCCATCAATGTTGGAAAAAATTCAACAAAAACAGCAGAAAACAGATTATGAACGACATCTTGAAGAACATGAAAAGCAGAAATTTGAAAGACCTGCTCCCATTTATGTTGAAATGATGAGTTTTGTTAAAACAATGATATCAGCGACTGAACAACGCTCACTCAAAGGTGTTGAAACAAATCAACTTCCAGCATTTTTAATGGATAACAGACTTGATGGGGAAACTCTAGAAGATTGTTATCAACGTTTAAAGCAAATCGAACTTGAAGAGGAACGAGAGTATGAAGAAAAAACGTAGTAAATCAACCATCACCCCTTGCCAAAGCAAGGCGGAGGTGATGGAAAACATCACCCAAATTGGTCTAAAGCAACGTGAAATCACACGACTTGAAGCAGAGATGAATGACAAAATTGCACAAATCAACGAGCAATATAAAGACGACATCTTAAAATTACAAGTTGAAGTTGAAACTTTGACCCATCAAGCACAGATTTGGTGTGAGCAAAACCGCAACAGCTTGTTAGAAGATAAAGGTAAAACGGCAAACTTGCTTACTGGTGAAGTATCATGGCGTTTCCGTCCTGCAAAAGTTGTTTTATCAGAAAAAGAAGCTGAAGTCATTGAACAATTGGAACAATTGGGCTTAGTCAAATTTGTTCGTATCAAAAAGAATGTGAACAAAGATGCAGTTCTTGCTGACCCTCAGGCAGTCAAAGACATTAAAGGCATTAATATTGTCAGCAATGTTGAAGACTTTGTCATCACACCGTTTGAAGTTGAAGTTACATAACTTCGAAATATTAACCATTAAATGATGACTAAAAGCCCTTTAATACATCTTTAAAGGGCTTTTGATTAGGAGAAAATCATGAAGCAGTTTAAAGGTTGTTTAAAACTGACATTTGTAGAACATGGTGATGATGTACTTGTTCAGCTCTGTGGCTATCAAGACTGGAAACATAAAGGTAAAAAGATTTTGAAAAAACAACGTATTTATCATATCAATGCCTACATCAAATTAGCGAATGACCAGACTTTATTGGTAACAAGTCAGGTTATGAGTAAAATTGACCATGTCCAAGTTGCTGAATTTCTTAAACTCGCTTGGCGAAATGCGGTTGCAGAAATCGACCAACCCATCAAACTTTTTGAAAGTTATCTCACCCTTTCAGCTTAAACAAACATACGAAAAGACGGTCAATGTACCGTCTTTTTGTATTTATTTTTCTTCTTGATTTTTTAATCTATACTTGGTATATACTAAGTATAGATTTAATATATAAGAGAGTGTTTATTATGTCTGAACTTAAATTATTTACGGCTAAAGTTGATGAAGATTTGCTGACTGCATTTAAAAATGCGTGTGAGCAAAATGATACAACAGCAAGTCAAGCGATTCGTCAGTTTATGCGTGAGTATGTTAAAAATACTGGACAGCCTGATTTGTTTAAAGTGAAAGTTAAGCGGTCATCTTCTAACTGAACCCCATCAACTAACATCACCCCTAATTTTATTTGACAATAGACCTATTTTTATGGGTCTATTTTTTATGAAAACCAAAGATTTTAAGCAACACCTTGCACGACTTAGTAAAGAAATCAAGGCTCAAATTGAAGCTCATTACACAAGTTGGGACGATACTGCATCAGCAATCGCTGAACGTAGAGCTAAAGTTTTTGATGTAATACATGGTTATAAATATTTCGTACAAACATATTTTCCACATTATTTGCGACATAAAAATCAATCACAATTACATAATTATTTATTTACTGCATTACCTGAGATGTTAGTGAGTGAACGTGGAGAAACTTATGCTTTGGCAGCACCCCGTGGCGAAGCAAAGTCCACGATTGTTACACGTTTATTTAGTTTGTATTGTATTGTTACTCAACGAAAACGATATATTGCGATTATTAGTAATACTTATGAGCAGGCAGCTGAATTTTTGGCAGCAATTAAAGCTGAATTGGAAGAGAATACACGGTTAAAAATAGATTTTCCTGAAGTTTTTGGGCTAGGTAGTATTTGGCAAGAAGGAAAAATTATTACTTGTAATAAAGTTAAAGTGCAAGTTGCAGGTGCAGCCAAATCATTGCGTGGTTTTGTACATGGGGCTTATCGCCCTGACCTTGTTATTTTAGATGATTTAGAAAATGATAAGAATGTTGAAAGCCCTAGCCAACGAGATAAATTACATTCTTGGATTAACAGTACAGTATTAAAATTAGGTGCTGTTGGTGAAAAATTTGATGTTTTTTATATTGGTACAATTTTACATTATGATAGTGTTTTAAATCGAATTTTAAAAAATAAAGGATGGAAAACACGTTTATTTAAAGCGTTAATTCGTTATCCTGATAATATGAATTTATGGGATGAATATGAAGCTATGTTCCATCAATATGGAGCTGAAGAAGCAGAACGATTTTATTATCAAAATAAGGCTGAAATGGATAAGGGGGCTATTGTTAGTTGGGAAAGCCGTCCATTATTAGAATTGATGTTTCTACGAGCTAGGGACGGTCATAAAACTTTTGATACAGAATTACAAAATGACCCGACTGCAGGTGAAGATGCTCCGTTTAGCAATGCGATTCAATTTTGGCACACATTACCAAGCAACCTAATCTATTTTGGGGCTTGCGACCCAAGTCTTGGCAAACATGGGGCAAGCCGAGACCCGTCTGCAATCGTGATTGGTGGGTATCATCGTTCAACAGGTAAGTTGTACATTATAAAAGCAGATATTAAAAAACGTCTGCCTGACCGCATTATTAGCGATATTATCCAATATCAAAAACAGTTTAATTGCCAGTTGTGGGCAATTGAAAGTGTACAGTTCCAAGAGTTTTTTAGAACAGAGTTAGTGAAACGTGGAGCTGAAGTTGGTGTACCCATTCCTGCTCGCCCTGTTGTGCCACATAGCGATAAATTATTACGAATTGAAAGCCTACAGCCACATATGGCAAATGGTTTATTGTTACTACATACAGAGCAATCTACACTCATTGACCAGTTTAGACATTTCCCCAAAGCTGACCACGATGATGGTTGTGATGCGGTAGAAATGGTATGGCAACTGGCAATTAAAAACGGTATCAGCAGTAACAGTCAAGCTATTTATATTCCTGAACCATCATTATATAGTTAAGTGGAGAATGTATCATGTCAAATAAACAAAACCAACCTGAATTAAAGAAAGAACTATTACATATCACGCTTGATAGTATTCATGCCATGTTTAATGATTTTACGTCAGGAAGTGAAGATGAATTAATTGCAAAAACAGGAAAAAGCCGTCAAGAATTATATGATTTTATGATGGAAGATGATGAAGTCATTGCCTGTCAAGAAGATGTGGTCTCGGCTTTAAAAGCTAAAAACTGGCGGATTTGGTATAAAAATGCAGATGAAAAGATTATTAATGCGTTGTACAAATGGTTACGTCCACTATTAGATGACTTTGCAGAATTGGCAGTATTATCTCGATTAAATGGCTATGCTGTTGCTGAATATGTTTATCATGATGAACCTGATGAAAACGGATTGTATCTCATTAAGTCAGTTCTTTCAAAAGATGGTGAATTAAACAATTATAAGCCTAAACGTGATGGCAAATTAATCTACTCTGCCAGTGGTGCTGATGAAGAATTAAATCAAGATGTTAAATTTTTAATGCTCCGCTCCAAAGCTGTACCTGCTCGTCCGATGGGGAAAATGTTAATTATTCGTGCATATCCTGCTATTTTGTTGCGAAAACGGGGTTGGTCATATTTAGGTCAGTTTATTGCACGTTATGCTCAACCGTATGTGATTGGGAAACAAGGCGGTTTTGCTGATATAAATCATTTCACCAATACATTATTTAGTTTTTTAAATGGTGGTGCGGTAGGACTTTCTCAAGATGATAGTTTAGATATTCATCAGTTAAATGGTAATGGTGAAGCATTTGAGCGTTTAGAACAAATGGCAAATATGCGTATTCAAAAGCTCATGTTAGGACGAGTTAAAACCAGTGAGCTATCAACTGGAAGTCGTTCTGCTCAAGAAACCGATGATAAAGTGCGTGAGCAACGTATGCGTGGTTATTTAGATTTAATGTCTCAAGCAATTCAACACGCCATTAATGCGATAGTTAAAGTCAATGAACACTATGGTTTAAAAATTGATGCACCGCAGGGCATTTGGTTTGAATATGATGAGCAAACAAAAGTTGATAAAGACCGTGCAGAACGAGATAAGTTGTATTGTGATACAGGTCAAGTACGTTTAACAAAAGATTATTTAGTAAACATTGTGGGCTTTGAAGAGCAACATATTGAAGTTGTTAATCCATCAGCTCAACCATCTATGCCACTCTCTTTGCCATATTCTTTACAGTTGTCGCAACAACATGATGACCATCATCATGACGATGAATATCAACCCAATGATAAAATCATGCAGACTAAACTACAGGCAATTTTTAATGATTTGGAAAACAGTCAAAGTTATGCAGAATTTGAGAAGAAATTAGCAAACTTAGAATTGCCCGATAGTGGTTTGACTGAAGATTTAGCCTTGCAAATGACGAAACAGTTTGTTAAAGGTTTGGCAGGTGTGCAAAATGGTTGATAACACTAACACGCAAAAAGGCGTAAATTATTCTGCTGAACGGTTGCCAAATAAAGAAGCTCTAATTCACTTTCAAGGCAAAACACTTTTAACATCTGAAAGTTACTTAGACGTTAAAGCGTATGAACACGCTTTAGCCTTTACCGTGGCAAAAATGGCTGATGAAGACTTGCTCAAAATAACCCGAGATGCAATTCAATCGGCATTAGAAAATGGCACGGATTTTAGAACGTTTAAACGGACTTTAATGCCCTATTTAAGTAGTCAAGGTTGGGGCAATTTTACAGATGATAAAAAGCTGTTAAATCGACGTTTAAAAACGATTTTTCATACCAATATGCACAGTAGCTATAGTGCAGGTCAATGGCAACGCATACAGCAAACCAAAGAACATTTACCTTACTTGCAATATATGCCATCAGTTTCTGCCAGTAAACGAGATAATCATAAATTGTATTATGGTTTAGTTCGTCCTGTTGATGATGATATTTGGCGTTCAATTTTTCCGCCAAATGGTTATGGGTGTAAATGTTGGGTTAAGCAACTCACCAAACGCCAAGCTGAAAAACTAGGTGTATCCGACCCTGTGGATTTGAAAATGGAAACCGTTGAAAATCCACGAACAGGCGAAAAGATGATAACACCCAAGGGAGTTCATTTTAGCTTTAATCATAATCATGATAGATTGACTGCATTATTAAAACTTGCTGAAGATAAACATGGGACAGCATTTGGTCATCGTTTACATCAACGTGTGGAAGGTCAAATTATTGATGAATTTTCTAAAATGCTTAGTCCAGAACAATATTTTGATAAAATGACTAAAGGAATTGTGAATGCATCTATTAAAAAATATTTTGAAAATAATCCCAAAATCATAGAACAAGCTCGAAAGATTGGGCTAAATGATTTTGAAATTATCAGCATTATGAGTTATACTCATTTACATGGCTATATACAACAATTTTTACGCAATCCAATTGGTTATTTAGGGCGTAATCTTCTAAATACAAAATTAGTTGCTCAACAGTACCAATACATGAAAATGGGTTTAGCTAAATTGCCTGATTA
>JBHACK010000103.1:0-14881 GCA_041854545.1 Acinetobacter sp.
AATACACGTTCAATATCGCTAATCTCTTGTAATACAAGGCGAATTGGTGTTTCATGAAAGCCTTTTAATAATTGTTCAATCGCATCTAAGCGTTTATCTAAAATTACTGTATCACGCAAAGGTTGCATTAACAAACGATTGAGTAAACGTCCGCCCATCGCTGTCTTACAGTCATTGATTAAGCTAAATAAAGATGTGCCATGTTCAAATAAAGGTTGGGTAATTTCCAAATTTTTGCGTGTAACGTGGTCAATGGCGATAAATTGCTGGCTTTGTTCCACACGAATGGAGCGAATATGTGGAAAATCGGTTTTTTGCGTTTCTTTGGCATAATGAATTAATGATGCCGCCGCCGCTTTAGCTAAAGGCAATTCATCTAAACCAAAGCCTGACAAGGTGCTTACACCGAGTTGGTCGCACAAGGTTTTATCAGCATTTTTTAGGTTAAAATCAACATTTGGACGTTTATTGATTGGACAATCTAAGGTCGCTTTGATAATGTCAATATTATTGGTATCGACCATATCTTCATCAATAATAATTTCACTTGGCAATAAACGTGCTAATTCTAATTGTAAAGTTTCGATTTTATGTTCAATTTGTTGAACTTTAAAAATCCCTGCACTTAAATCCAGTAGGGCAATGCCAATTTGCTGTTGCTGAAAACATAAGGCAACTAAATTTGAAGATTGATATTGTCCTAATAAATTTTCATCGGTTAATGTCCCAGCGGTGATAATGCGTACCACTTCACGTTCAACAGGAGCTTTTCCTGTTACTTCGCCCACTTGTTCGCAAATGGCAATGGTTTGTCCTGCTTTGACCAATTTTGCTAAATAGCCTTCTGCAGAATGGTAGGGAACGCCTGCCATTGGAATTGGATTGCCATTACTTTTTCCACGATGGGTCAGGGTAATGCCCAATAATTTGACCGCTTGATAGGCATCATCAAAAAACAATTCGTAAAAATCCCCCATACGATAAAATAGCAATGCGTGTGGGTGCTGTGCCTTCACCTTTAAATATTGTTGCATCATTGGTGTATGTGTTTCTAATTGTTGTAGTGCGTGTTCGGTTTGGCTAAAACTGTGGCTTGATTGTGGCATGGGCTTATCCAAAAAATAAATGATGATGAAATGAAACGATATTTTACCTGTTTTGCTATTGTATGTGAGTTTGATAACAGAAAAAAGGTGAATATGTAGAAAATATGGCGAGTATTAGCAAAAAAGCTACTAAAAATAGTATAAGCGTTGCGAAATTTTTTGTTAAACTAACGCACATTTATCATCAATTTAAAACGTGTGGGGACGATGAACTATATGAAATTACAAATGTTAGCAGGTGCGATTGCGATTGTTACAGGGGGTTGGTTATTTGCACATTCAACCGAACAAGCCATTGCTGCTGAACAAGCCATTCAATCACTCTCTTTACAACCAAGTACAGAACAATCATTGGTAACACGCCAAGTGGCAACATTGGTTGACCGTCAGCACTACTTACCAATGCGTTTAGACGAAGTAACATCAAAACGTGTCTTAGATATGTATATTGATAGTTTAGATGCAGATCATTCGCTGTTCTTAGCAGGAGAAGTGGCACGTTATAAACAAAATTATGGGGAAAATTTTGGCGAAATGTTAAAACGTGGCGATTTATCGGCAGCGTTTACCATTTATGATGCTTATCGCAAGCGTTTACAAGCGTATTATGAGTTTATGTTGGTAGAATTGAAAAAGCCACAAAATCTCGCACGTTCAGGGGAAACGCTAAATACTGACCGTGAAAAAGCCCCATTTTTCCAAAATAAACAAGAACTAGAAGACTACTGGCGTAAACAACTCGCATCACAATTAATTAATTTGACCATTTCCAAAGAAGAAGAACAGGCAAAACAAAAAGCCTTGGCAGAAAACCCAGAATTAGCCAATGGTCAAGATTTAACAACAGCGGATAATTTAACCGCAGTTGAAACCCTACAAAAACGCTATCAACGTAACTTAGACCGATTAATTAAGCGCACCAAAAGCGATGATGTGTTAGATAAAACGCTCAATGCCTTATTAGCGACCTATGACCCACATAGTAACTATTTCCCGCCGATTGATGCCATTGAAATGAACCGCCAAAGCTCATTACAACTCGAAGGCATTGGCGTATCGATTCGTCCAGAGCGTGGTAGTGAAGACTTTATTCGCATTGAAACCATTGTTGAAGGGGGGCCAGCCAGCAAATCAGGACAAGTCTATGCAGGCGACCGAATTTTAGGTGTAGCCCAAGAAGGCGAAACGATGGAAGATGTGGTCGGTTGGACAACATCAGAATTAGTGGCGATTATTCGTGGTAAACGTGGCACAAAAGTAACGCTGAAATTACAATCAAAAGGCACGAATCAAGTCCGTTTAGTCACTTTAGAGCGTGATGTAATTAAAGAAGAAGATTCAGGCTTACGTTACCGCACCATTGATGTCAAACGTGATAACAAAACCTTTAAAATGGGTGTGATTGAAATTCCATCTTTCTATCTCAACTATCGTGCAAAACGAGCAGGCAGTGAATACCGTTCAGTTTCAGAAGATACCGCAAAAGCCTTAACTGACTTAGCAAAACAAAAAGTTGATGGCATTGTGGTCGATTTGCGTAACAATCCGGGGGGTTCACTTGAAGAAGTAAACAAGATGATTGGACAAATCATCAAGTCAGGGCCAGTAGTGCAAATCCGTGATGGTAATGGACGAATTTCCGTTTTTGAAGATACCGATGGTGGAAAACAATTATATGATGGCCCGATAGCTGTATTGATTAATCTTGCATCTGCATCAGCAAGTGAAATTTACTCGGCAGCCGTCCAAGATTATGGACGTGGCATTGTGATTGGTAGCACGACAACAGGTAAAGGCACAGCTCAAGTCCAATTAGATACCTTAGCACACGGACAAGCGACCTTAACACAACGTAAATTCTACCGTGTAACAGGCGGAAGTACCCAAAATAAAGGCGTTGTACCAGATATTAAATTAGTTGATATTTACAACGAAGAAGATTTTGGCGAACGTAAACAAAAGAATGCGTTACAATGGGATACCATTCCAACCGCACCATTTAAACGTGAAGGGACAATTCAACCTTATTTAACCAAATTGATTGAAAAGTCACAACAACGTGTTAAAGACAATCCACAATTCAAATATTTACAAGAACGTTACGACATTAGCAAAATCGACAAAGACAAGAAAACAGTTTCACTCGATATTGCTCAACGAAAATCTGAATTAACAGCGATTGAAAAACGTACGCTTGATGCAGAAAATGCCCGCCGTGTTGCGACAGGATTAAGCCCTTATGCAAACTGGGAAAGCTACCAAGCGGCACGAGATGCGTTAATTGAAGAACGTTCAAAAATGAAAGCATCACAACGCCCAGCTTTACCTGAAGAAGAAGCCTTTGTGATTGAAGCATCTAATATCTTATTAGATTATATCCATTTGCAAAAATAGGAGTAACAACATGGCATTACGTTGGACAGATTCCATTGACATTGCGATTGAGTTAAGTGAGTTATATCCTGATACTGACCCACAATGGATTCGCTTTACCGATTTACATGCGTGGGTGTGTGCCTTACCTGACTTTAACGATGACCCAGAGAAATCGACTGAAGGCATTTTAGAAGCAATTCAAATGGCATGGATTGACGAAGTTCGTTAATTTTTTGTGTGAAGGCATGAAAAAAACTGTAAAATATGGTGAAATGCGGTGAATTACTCGGTATAATACCGCACCAAATTTTTAATTTTTAAAGTTGATTTAAGGAGTCAATCATGGCGATTGAACGTACATTATCTATCATCAAACCAGACGCAGTAGGTAAAAACCACATTGGTGAAATCGTTGCACGTTTTGAAAAAGCAGGTTTAAAACCAGTTGCAATGAAATACAAACACTTAACAAAAGCTGAAGCTGAAGGTTTCTATGCAGAGCATAAAGAACGTGGTTTCTTTGGTGAATTAGTTGCATTCATGACTTCTGGCCCAGTGGTTGTATCTGTATTAGAAGGTGAAAATGCAGTATTGGCTCACCGTGAAATTTTAGGTGCGACTAACCCAGCTCAAGCAGAAAAAGGCACAATCCGTGCTGATTTCGCAGTAAGCATTGACGAAAATGCGGCTCACGGTTCTGACTCAGTTGCATCTGCAGAGCGTGAAATCGCTTACTTCTTTACTGCTGAAGAAATTTTCCCACGCACTCGTTAATCCAACAAATGTGTAGGAAATGTTGTTGATGTTATAAAAAATCAACAATTAGCCTCAAAGCCAAATAAGGATTTACTTTATTTGGCTTTTTTATTGCCATGTTTTTGTGGTATAGTAGCAAACTAAGTATTGTCTTAAAATTTTGTTGTAAAATCAGTCAAACAAGTTTTATTTTAGACTGGTCTTTGAGAGAATAAACATTATTCAATTTACTTGGGTTAGGTACGATTTTTATGTGTGCGATTGAGTCAGTAACGCCATCAACGACAGAAACGCAAATTGAAAAAATCAATTTGTTAGGTTTGTCTCGTGCGGAAATGGAGCAGTTTTTTGAATCAATTGGAGAGAAAAAATTTCGTGCTAGCCAAGTCATGAAATGGATTCATCAATTTTTTGTTACTGATTTTGATGAAATGACCAATATTTCAGCCAAACTCAGAGAACGCCTAAAACAATTATGCGAAATTAAAGCCCCTGAAATTGTACATCGTCAATATTCACAAGATGGTACACGCAAATGGGTGTTCCGTGTTGGTGATGGAGCAGGTTCTCTCGTGGAAACTGTGTTAATTCCTGCAGAAGATAAAACAGGTTCACGCAAGACCTTATGTATCTCATCACAAGTGGGGTGTGCCTTAGATTGCTCATTCTGTTCAACAGGTAAACAAGGCTTTCAACGTGATTTAACCACAGCAGAAATTATTGGACAATTATGGCAAGCCAATTTATCTTATATGGAAGATGTACCTGTCAATGAGCGAGAACGCTCTGTTACCAACGTGGTGATGATGGGCATGGGTGAGCCTTTACTGAATTTTGATGCGGTCGTCAAGGCAATGTCGTTGATGTTAGACGATTATGCCTATGGAATGTCTAAACGCCGTGTAACCTTATCGACATCAGGCGTTGTGCCAATGTTGGATAAATTGGCAGACACGATTGATGTGGCATTAGCCATTTCTTTACACGCACCAAACGATGAATTACGCAATGAACTCGTACCAATTAATAAAAAATATCCATTAAACAGCTTAATTGCATCTGCAAAACGCTATATTGCAAAAGATGGCAATGAAAGTTCACGCAAACACGTTACCATTGAATATGTGATGTTAGGCGGTGTTAATGACCATGTTGAACACGCTCAACAATTAATCGCTTTATTGCATGATTTACCAAGCAAAATTAATTTAATTCCATTTAATCCATTTCCACATGCACCGTATGAACGCTCAAGCCGTAATCGGATTTTAGCCTTCCAAAAAATCTTATCCGATGCAGGATTTGTATGTACTATTCGTCAAACCCGTGGTGATGATATTGATGCAGCGTGTGGGCAATTAGTTGGACAAGTTGCTGACCGTACCCGCCGTGCAGAGCAATGGAAAAAGAAAATTGCTGAGCAACATGAAATTTTACGTATTTCAGGATAGAAGGAGTGTGAGATGAACATGTTAAAACTATCATGGGCAATCATTGTGAGTGCCAGTATGATGAGTCTATCAGCCTGTGTTGTTGCAGGAAATGGTAGTACCATGAAAAAAGACCCTGAAAAATCAGTTCAGGCACGCACACAACTGGCAGCTGAACATATTCGTTCAGGAGACTTAGATTCTGCAAAACGAGCCTTAGACCAAGCCCTTGAAGTCAATCCACGAGATGCTGTAGCAAATATGATGATGGGGATTTTACTGCAACAAGAAGGCAGTCGAGAAAATTTGGCAAAGGCAGATTATTACTATAAAATCGCCATTCGCCACGATGCTGAAAACCCACGCATTCGAGCAAACTATGGTACTTATTTGTATCAAATGAAACGTTATCATGAAGCCATTGCTCAATTAAGAATGGCAGGTAACACCTTGGGTTATGAGCAACGTTTTGCGGCATTAGAAAATCTTGGGCGTGTGTATTTGGTTGTAGGGGATATTAATAATGCTGAAATCGCCTTTAACCAAGCCTTACAAGCCAATCGTGGTGAATCGATTATCTCATTGATTGAATTAGCTGAAATTTATTATTTAAAACAAAAATTTAATGAAGCATCAACCGCTTATGAACAATATGTGCGTGTCATTGGTCGAGATAGTCAAGACGCACGTTCATTGTGGATTGGGTTACGCATTGCACGGGCTCATGGCGATAATTTGCGTATGCAAGCGATTGGTAACCAAATGCGTGCTTTATTCCCAGATAGTCCAGAATATCAACGTTATTTGCAACTCAAAAATAGTCCTGAGGTCATATGGAAGTAAATTCTAGTTCAACCCACACATCTGATTCAATGCCGAATCTCAGTACGATTCAGCGTCCGGGTCAATACTTATCGAAAGTGCGTATTGAAAAAAATATTGAATTAGAAGATGCTGCCAAAGCCCTTGTGATGCCTTTAAAAACCTTGCAAGCATTGGAAAAAGATGATTATAAATCTTTGCCTGAAGCTGCGTTTATTAAAGGCTTTTACCGTTCTTATGCAAAATATTTAGGCGTTGATGTCAGTTCAATTATTGATAGTTTTGACCGTTTATATACAGCAGAAACGGGTCAATCTTCTGTCAAAGATTTAACAGAATCGCCATTGCAAATCAAAGGAAAATTAGCAAGTTCTCGCCGTGGGTTTTCAGGAAATTGGGTAAAATGGGCAGGTTATACGGTTGCTCTTGTTGTGGTCATTGCATTGGTAATGATGATGGTGCAAAAAATGAAAGATGCCAGCACCAAAACAGAAACAGCAAAAACCACGCCTGAAGTGCAAGTGATTAATTTAGATACTGCTAAACCAACGACCGCAAAACCACAGGCAACAACGCCTGTTGCTCAAAATCAAGACCGTTTAGTGGTCGAGTTTAAACGTCCAACCTCAGTCCATATTGAAGATGCAAAAGGCAATGTATTAGCCACAGGTCGTCAAGCATCAACCTTAAATTTAGCAGGACAATCGCCATTTAAAATCCGTATTGATGATGCAACGGTCGCAACAGTTCGGTTAAATGATGAAGAAATTGCTTTAGCCCGTTATATGGTGAATGGTAAAGTTGATTTCCGCTTGGCTCGTTAAGTAAAATGAATGACATGGGACATTATCCATCATGATAGAAAATCCAATTATTCGCCGTAAAACACGCAAAATTCGTGTCGGTTCAGTCTATGTGGGCGGAGATGCTCCCATTAGCATTCAAAGTATGACCAATACAGAAACCTGTGATGTGGAAGCAACGGTGGCTCAAATTCAACGCTGTGTTGATGCAGGTGCGGATATTATGCGTGTGTCTGTGCCATCAATGGAAGCAGCGGAAGCGTTTGGAGCAATTCGTAAACGTGTGTCTGTGCCATTAGTTGCAGATATTCATTTTGACCATAAAATCGCCTTAGCTGTGGCAGATTATGGGGCAGATTGTTTGCGGATTAACCCAGGGAATATCGGTTCTGACCAAAAAGTACGAGAAGTTGTTGCCGCTGCACGTCATCATGGGATTTCTATTCGCATTGGCGTAAATGCAGGTTCATTAGAAAAAGATTTGCAAAAAAAATATGGTGAGCCAACAGGTGAAGCCTTATTAGAATCGGCATTACGTCATATTGATATTTTAGAGCGTTTGGATTTCCAAGAGTATAAAATCAGCGTAAAAGCATCAAATGTGTTTTTAACGATGGACGCTTATCGTTTATTGTCAAAACAAATTGATAATCCATTGCATTTAGGGGTAACGGAAGCAGGAATTTATCGTACAGGTACGGTCAAATCAGCGATTGCCTTAGGTGGATTGTTGATGGAAGGCATTGGCGATACTATGCGAATTTCTTTGGCAGCTGAACCTGAAGATGAAGTAAAAATCGGTTTTGATATTTTAAAATCGCTTGGATTACGTTCTAATGGCATTAATTTTATTGCTTGTCCAAGCTGTTCACGCCAAGAATTTAACGTGATTAAAGTGATGCAAATGCTTGAAGAGCGTTTAGAAGATGTCCGCACGCCAATGGACGTTTCGGTGATTGGTTGTAAAGTCAATGGCCCGGGCGAAGCAAAAGAAGCCGATATTGGTGTAGTTGGGGCAAGCCCACGTTCTTTGGTCTATCGTAATGGTGAAAAAAGCCATTTAATTGATACAAATCAACTGGTTGATGAAATTGAGTCGATGGTACGCCAACGTGTACAAGAAATGGAAGATGCGAAAGCAAGAGAGATTATTCGCATTGGTTAATGATTTGTCATGAAAAAATTAGCAATCGCAGTCGCTTTGGGAGTGGCAACAATATTTGGCGTATCAGGTTGTGCACATACACAGTCGATGATTCATGATAGTCAAAAAAATATTAGAAATGTATTATTTAGCGATACTATTGTGTCAATTGCTAAGCCCAAAACAGCGATTGTCAATCATGCGAGTGCTGTAATTTTTGTTGGTAATCAACATGATTATTTGGTAGAAGGTGATACAGATTTAGCGATGATTTTTGATGGGCTTGATTTGACACATCTAACCATAAAAATTGGCGATGCAGAATTATCAGAAAAGGGATATTATCAGGGTATTGTGAGTTTTGATTATCGTAAACAGCCAAATACTTTATCTGATAAAGAAAAAATGATTTTGAAACAAACGGGTGCAAAATATTTTGATGGACTTGACATTTATTTTATTGTCAGTAAGTTGAAATGGATACCGATTGAAAATACAGTTGCCAAAACCAAATATCCGTCAATTTCAGCGTCAAAAAGTATGATAAAGTTTTATACTTCGTCAGCAAAAAACTCTATGGGCAAAACAGCAATGTTGTTACCTTTTGCCATGATAGGTGATATTATCACTGCACCTTTGCAAATCATATTTAAAGGTATGCCAAGGGGTTAATGAGCAATGACTATCAACAAATTTGCTTTTAATTAAGTAACACATTTGGCAAAGTTTAACATATTAAAATCAAATGTGTGAATGAAGATGGAGTAATCGCATGAATATTTATTTTGCTTATCGCACTGGTTATCGTGCAAATAATCGTCATCTTAAAATATTTCAAGCAAAATCAATTTTGGATTGGTTTATCACACATTGGCAACAATTAGTAGATGATGAACAATATCAACAGCTTTTGGGAACAAAAGTTTATGGTTATCCTTTAAGCATTTGGCGTGAAGATGAAGTCATTGTCCCTGATGTTCCGCAAACCTTTGATGAGTTGAAAGATTGCTTACAAGACGCTGTTTATTGTAATGCACTGATTGGCGATGAACAATGTTTACAAGTGGCAACAGATGACGATGAAATTGAGTTAGCATGGTATATTTTTACCGAAGAATATAAAAATGCTCACCCTGAAAAAGTCGCAATTTGGTTGAATGAAACTTTACCATTAACGATAAATCAGACATCATCATTATGTATTGATTTAAATCAATTTGCTGATGAAGTGCAACAAACATCAGTATATGAAGAAAGCGAATATGATGAAAATTATCATGATGTGCTGAATTTAGGTTCAGATGTTACACAATCTTGTTATGTTGTGGCGTGTACGATTTATGACAGTAGTAATTTGGAAGCGATTCGAGCAATACAATTAGCGGGTGTGCAACTACCTGATTTATTGGCAACATTGAACAAATCCGCACCTATTCAAGCTGATAGCTATGGTTTAGATGTCATCAAGTTATTACAGAAATTAACACAAAACAATCCGCAAGCGAATTTGCAACAAGTGTTACAGCGTTTTAGTCAATATTCATTGTCAGAATTATGTATTGATGAGCTTGAGCGTGCTAAAGTTGGCGAAGTGGGCGATGTTCAACTTGGCGAACATATTGCAAGCGTAAGTGTTTGTGAATATGGTGAATTTTATAATTATTATGTCATTTTTGATGATATATGGGCAGGTCATTATCCACATTTAGCCAAATCTTTATTACGTTTTGGCTTAACATGGCAAATTTAAGATGAGATAAAAATGAGTACGATTACTGCAATTAAAGGGTTTAATGATATTTTACCCAACCAAACCCCTGCATGGCGACGTTTAGAAAACATTTTAGCTGAATTGATGGACAGTTATGGCTATCAACAAATCCGCTTACCGATTGTTGAGCAAACAGGCTTATTTAAACGTGCGATTGGCGATGCAACCGATATTGTCGAAAAAGAAATGTACACTTTTTTTGATAAAGGGACTCCGCCAGAATCCTTGACTTTACGTCCTGAAGGGACGGCAGGGTGTGTGCGTGCCATGTTAGAACATAATTTACTGCGTGGTGCAACGCCTAGAGTGTGGTATGTAGGCTCAATGTTCCGCTATGAAAAACCACAAAAAGGGCGTTATCGTCAATTTCACCAATTTGGTGTAGAAACTTTTGGGGTTGCAACGCCAGATATTGATGCAGAAATTATTTTGATGACTGCTCGTTTATGGAAAAAAATGGGCGTGTTAGATAAAGTGCAATTAGAGTTAAATACTTTAGGTGAAATGGACGAACGCACCGCCTATCGTAATGCGTTAGTTGAGTTTTTAATGCAACATAAAGATGCCTTAGATGAAGATTCTCAACGCCGTTTAACTACTAATCCATTACGAATTTTAGATTCAAAAATTGAAAGTACGCAAAAGATTTTGCAAAATGCACCAAAATTACACGACTTTTTGCAAGAAGAAAGTTTAAACCATTTCAATCAATTACAAGATTATTTGCGTGAAGCAGGCATTGATTTTGTGATTAATCAAAAGTTAGTGCGTGGTTTAGACTATTACAATAAAACCGTGTTTGAGTGGACGACAACCCATTTAGGTTCACAAGGCACGGTTTGTGCAGGTGGTCGTTATGATGGTTTAGTCGGGCAATTAAAAGGTAAACCTGAACAATCTGTGCCAGCAGTTGGTTTTGCCATGGGCATGGAACGTTTATTGTTATTGCTTGAACAACAATTAAACCAACAGCAAGAGCGTGAGTGCGATGTGTTTTTATTAGCGGAGCCTGCTTATCAAGCAAAAGCCCTTGTACTAGCAGAACAATTACGCGATGAATTTTCTGCTCAAGGCAAGCATATTCGCCTAAAAACTGGCTCACAAGGCAGTATGAAAAGCCAAATGAAAAAAGCTGACCAATCAGGTGCAGTTTTTGCCGTGATTTTAGGTGAGCGTGAATGGCAAGAGCAAAGCGTGGCAATCAAACATTTGGCAACAGGTGAACAAACCGTGTTACAAAGTAAAGATTTAGCCACATATTTTATACAACAGTTTAGCGTATAATGTTGATGGAACAAGAGAACATCGCTCGTTATGATGTTCTCTTCAAAAATAATTGTGATAAATCACCGCATTAGGGGTTGATATGAGTAGTGTACACGAAGCTCAACAAATCGAAGATATTCGTGCGTTTTTTAAAAGTTATGGTACGTTAATTCTTGGAAGTGTTTTGGTTGCTGTCATTGGGTATGGCGGTTGGTCATATTGGAAAAAAAATCAATTAGTTGAAGCTGAAATTCGTACTGCAAAAGTTCAACAATTAATGGTCGATACCGCAAAAGCCGATGACACGACAGCATTATCAGGTTTTGTGAGTACTGCCGACCAAATTACCAGCGAAGCACCAGATTCTGCCCAAGCAATTCAAGCTCAACTTGCCATTGCTGAATTGGCATACCAACGCCAAGATTATGCAAGTGCAGAAAAAGCATTAGCTCAAGTCACAAATTCAAAAAATGACGATAAAGGCTTAGTATCAATCGTACATTTACGCTTAGCCAATGCTCAATTCGCTCAAAATAAATTAGATGAAGCCTTAACCACATTAGCTCAAGTTACTGATGCAAACTTTAAACCAAGTGCAGAAGAGCGAAAAGGCGATATTTATGTGGCAAAAAATGACCTTGAACAAGCCAAAGTTGCCTATAAAAATGCGTGGGATACTTTAATTCAACGTGAACAAGTCAGCGAAATTTTACGCATGAAACTTGAAAGCGTAGGCGTGATGGTTGAAGAACCAAATGTTGCTACACCGATTATTACATCAACGACTGGGGGCTAAACCATGAAAATGAAATTTACCTTACTAAGTTTATCCCTTGTTGCGGTGATGATGGCAGGCTGTGCGAGCAAAAATGGCGATGTCCCTAAAGTCGATACTAAACCTGTAAAATTGGTGAAATTAGAAAAAGTTCACAGTCAATTACGCCAAATTAGCCAATACAATGTTGCAGAACCGAAAAAATCAGATGTTTTACGTTTGCGAGTACAAACAGAAAATGGCGTTGATTTTGTGGTCAATCCAAAGGGTGTTGTTGAAGCCTATCAAGGGAAACAACGCATTTGGCAGACCAAAGTCGGACAACATGGCTTAAGTGCAGGTGTAGAAGTTGCCGAAGGTATTGTTGTGGTTGCCAATTTAAAAGGTGATATTTTTGCATTAAGCCAAAAAGATGGGCAACTGTTATGGCAAGTCAATGTTGCATCATCAATTTTAACACCTTCACTGATTCAACAAGGGCGAGTGATTACCCTTGCAAACGATGGTACGGTTTATGCTCATGCTGTACAAAATGGTCAGCAACAATGGGCATATAAATTGCCGAATGCGAAATTTAGCTTGCGTGGACAGGCGGCACCAGTATCCGCAGATGGTCGTAGCTTTGTTGTAACATCAAATAATGGCTATGTATATGTGATTGATGGCGTAAGCGGATTACCTTTGATTCAACGCCGTGTTGCCGTAACAGATGGTCGTTCAGAAATTAATCGTTTAATTGATATTGATGGCGAACCATTAATGATGGGGTCATTGCTCATTACCATTGGTTATCAAAGCCAATTAACAGTTACAGATTTAAATACGCAACGAGTGCTATGGAGCGAAAATGTAAGTAGTAACAAATCTGTAACGACCGATGGCGATAAAATTTTTGTCAGCAAGAGTAATGGACAAGTTTCTGCTTATAACTTGGCATCAGGTCGAGAATTATGGACAAATGACCAATTATTACGCCGTCAATTAAGTAACCCTGTGATGTTAGATGGTGAATTAATTGTGGGTGATTTAGACGGCTATTTACACATTATTAACCCAGAAACAGGGGCATTTGTTGGACGTGAACAGACCAAAGGTGCCATTAGCCAATTATATGTAGATCAACAAAAACTTTACGTTTCAACTCGTAAAGGCATTTTGAGTGTGTGGACACGATAACTTATGAAACCAGTAATCGCTTTAATTGGGCGACCAAATGTCGGAAAATCGACCTTATTTAACCAAATTACCAAAAGCCGTGATGCACTTGTGGCAGATTTTGCAGGCTTAACTCGAGACCGTAAATATGGTGATGCAAGCTATCAAAATAAATCGTTTATTGTGGTAGATACGGGCGGAATCGGTGAAGGCGAGCAGGGCATTGATGCTTATATGGCGGAACAATCAAAAACAGCCATTCATGAAGCAGATATTGTTCTATTTATTGTTGATGCACGAGCAGGATTATTAGCATCAGATGAGCAAATTGCACGAGAATTACGCACTTTAGGTAAAAAAGTGTTCTTGGTTGCCAATAAAGTCGATGGTGTACACGCAGAAGCTGCAGTTGCTGAATTTTTTAAACTGGGCTTAGGTGAACCAATCCATGTGGCTGCCAGTCATGGACGTGGTGTGGCACAAATGCTGGAAGAAGTCTTAGAAGATATTCCAGAAGATGAAAATTTAGATGATGCCGAAAAAGAGACAGGCTTACGTCTAGCGGTGATTGGTCGTCCAAATGTGGGTAAATCAACCTTAGTAAATCGATTATTAGGGGAAGAACGTGTGGTTGTGTTTGATATGGCAGGCACAACACGAGATTCTATTTACATTCCATACGAACGAAATGAACGTAAATATACCTTGATTGATACCGCAGGCGTTAGACGTAAAGGCAAAGTCGATGATACCATTGAGAAATTCTCTGTGGTTAAAACTTTACAAGCGATTAAAGATGCCCATGTGGTTGTGGTCGTGTTAGATGCACGAGAAGGCATTGTAGAACAAGATTTACACTTGATTGGTTATGCCTTAGAAGCAGGGCGAGCTTTAGTGATTGCCATTAACAAATGGGACGGTATGAATGATTATGACCGCCGTTTGGTTAAAGAAGCAATAGAACGCCGATTTGAGTTTATTCCTTGGGCGAGAATCCATCTGATTTCTGCATTACATGGAACAGGTGTAGGCGATTTATATCCATCGATTCATCGTGCCTATGATTCGGCAACCTTAAAAGTTAGCCCTGCAAAATTGACACAAATTTTAAATGATGCAACCGATAACCATGCACCGCCAAAAGTGGCAGGACGTATGATTAAAATGCGTTATGCACACATGGGCGGACAAAATCCACCAACGATTGTGATTCATGGCAATAAAGTGGATAAAACACCTGCGGATTATCGCCGTTATTTAGAAAATGTGTTCCGTAAAGTGTATAAATTGGAAGGAACGCCAATCAAAATTGAGTTTAAAACGTCTGAAAATCCATTTGAAGGGCGTAAATCTCAAGTTGATGAAAAAGTGGCAGCCCGTCGTCGTCGTTATATCCAAAAGTTTAAAAAAGCTGAAAAGAAATTTAAACGTGGGTAATAAAAATGGATACAGCAATGTATCCATTTTATTTGCAATC
>JBHACK010000104.1:0-18823 GCA_041854545.1 Acinetobacter sp.
CTTTGTCATGAAATTCTAAAGTTGATAAATCAACAATGGCACGTTGTCCGCCATAGTTAAACGGCTTGCCAGAGTTTGCTACGCCTGTAAATGTACGTTTGTCATTATCAGTTTTGACTTGTACCGCTTCAGCAGATAAAAAAAAGGACTGTATTTTTGACATAAAAAATATCCGTTATACACATATTTCTAGCATAACGGATAAAAGAATGAATACTTAGTTGAAGTAATTCAATTTAATGAAAAACCGTCCAAAAAGGACGGTCTAATAGACTGTAGGTTATAAAAATTATTCTATAACGCCATGAGATACAAAGAAACGCTTACCGTTTGCACAATCAACAAATGAAACTAATTTAGATGGATAATTCATCTTATTTTGAGAATAACCAACATAAACTACTCTATCACAATCAGAACGCTTAGCCACAACCAAAGCAGACTCTACATCATGTTGATAAATTTTTTGTAAACCAGCACTACCTACTTGATTATAAAGTGTTGGATAACTTGATTGTGTATAAACAGGATACGCATCTCTATCAATTTTTGCCTCAGGATTACTTACAGTTGTTGTTTGCAATCCTGAACCAGATGATGTCTGCTGTTGAGCTGGTATTACATCATCTGATGGTTCCATAAAAAATAAAGACAAGAAACTGAGAGCAACTAAACCACATATCACTAAGATAAGTTTAATATTCATTGGTTGTTTGCCACGTCTTGTATTGCGTGAAGTCTTACCTACAGGTCTTGTATCTTGATTATTTACTAATATATGACCACAATTCTGACAAACTTTAGCACTACTTCTACGCCAAACTTCATAAAGAACACCAGGTATAAAACCAAAAAATAATAAAATAACAGTGATTACAATACTTCCTTTTAATTGTGGTTCACCTACATGACCACAAGCAGTACATCTCACCTTCATTCACTTACTCCTTTGTTTAATAACTTACATTTACAAATCATAAGTATTTTTTTACAAAATAGCAAGTTAAAAAACTATCCATCTATCAATAGAGTTCTAAACAGAATACTCCTTAAACTCAACATTGGGGGCTTCTCCCAAAATCTCATTACTGACACGGTCATAAAAACACAATTTCCCTATCTCTAACTTGCCTTTAAGTAACACTGTGCCACCGCCCAAAGTTTCCCCCACCAATAGCCCACCGCCACGTTCACCGACAATTCTGGCGATGGCTTTTTCTTGGTTATTAAATAACTGTTCAAATTGACTTAAAAGATTCATGACATCACCTTTAAACATCAAGATAACGGTCAATATTCACCGTCTGCCACACCGTTGGCACATCATTTTCTAAACGCACATCAACACTTACTCCTGTAACAATGCCTTTCCACGCCCCATCGCTGTCATTTACCTGCCAAATATCGCCCAGTTGGGCAAGGGCTAAATTATATTTATTTGCCCAACGTAAAGTAATGCTGTATTCCATATGAATCCCACTATCTGACAATGTCGCAATCCCTGCAGGGATAATACAATCTCGGTCAGTATAAAGGGCATTGTCTTGACTTGGAGCATCTTGCTCACGGCTTTCTGTCTGACGATAGACAATACCGCCTTCTGTTTGTCCTGTCAGCGTTACCGTGTTGTAACGTGGATTGATACGTTTTTGTTCATTAATTTGACGTATAACATCAAGAGCAAGCACTACATCAGGCGTAGCGGTTGCCAATTCCCATGCAGGTTTTTTTCCATTTTGGCTTAAGAGAAAGTTTAGGCTCATTGGCATGGCTTGTTAAAAAACCACCACAGGCTTGAGCAATATCTGCAATGACGGCAATCGGGGTTTTATTGCTTACGCTATAACTATTGGCAGGGATTAACCAATCCGCAATAGACCAGTTTTCCACGCTGATGGATAAGCCATTCAGTTGTTGATTAACGATTTGGCTCGCATAATTATTTTGCTCAAGTAATCCGCTTTGGGCTTGGGCATAATCTGCCCCTAGACGTGCAGTAACAGAACGTCCACTTAAGCTATAAGTATGATTGACAAATTGCCGAGTTCTGCTTTGCTCTTCAGCAATAATAGTAAATAAATGCCCATTAAGATTGACGGTTATCAGCGGTTCATTGCCATGTGTTACATCTAATTTATGTTTGATTTTTTGGTAATCTTTAGCGGTTAGTTCAACAGAACCTTGCCAGCAATAACTGTTAATATCCGTTCTAATCGAAAAAGACAAAGGCGAAATCGCAATCCCTGCCACGGTAGCTGAAATTTGATTATGCACAAGATAACTCCTTAAATTTGGGGTAATGTTGGGGCTGTCATCATGCCAACATTGCAGATTCAGCGGTAACGCAGATGACGGAAAATGTCCAGCTTTACGACTAAAACGAATCGGTAAACGGCTCGATGGCAGTCTAATCTGACAATGGCGAACAGGTGGAATAGCAGGCGGAGGCGGTATTGGGTAATAACGACAAGGTACAGGCACAGCAGGCTCAATTTTGGCATGATGGCAATGATGAATAAATCCGCCGTGTTGATGATAATCTGTACTATGTTGATAATTCACAATTTTACTGAGTGGATTATTTTTACACGTTTGATAATGCTGAACTTTGGCACTTTGTACATTTTTACAGTTGATATAATGAACTGTTGGCGATGTGGTTGGCTCTATACAATTTTGCAATAACGCAAAGGCTGACAATGGATTATCAACACAATTTGCCAATAATTCACCATCAACCACACTCATTTTTTTATCATTGACAAGTGGAATAAAGCCAAGGGTCATCAACTTTTGACAAAATGCCACAGCTTGAGCCTGAGAATATGACAATACAATATCATCAGCGATAAGCTGTTGAGTTGTCATTAACTGCTGACAATCCGCAATCGCTTTACTCGCTTGTTGAGATATTGAGAAATGCCGTGCTACACCGTCCATTTTACGCTTTGTTTTGGGCGGTGTAGGCGTTGGCGTTACAACATCATCAACAACATCAAGCGTTCCCAGTTTGCGATTAAGTGGTAATGGCAAACGATGGGACGGCTGACGTTGATTGATGGTGCGTGAAAATGCCAGTTTTAGCTGTTTTGCCAACTGTTCCATAACTCGACTTGCTCAGCAAAAGTTAAATCTGTGGCAGGTTTCACATAATCATAGACACACGGCTCATAATCTCTGTTATAGTCTCTACATATCACAAGATAAAATTTGTTCGGGTCTAATCCTGTAATCAAATAATGCCCATTGTTTAGGCTTTTAGCTGTCTGTATCCAATTTAGTGTTTGAGCATCAAACACATAAATCATACGACTTGTTGGTTGGCTACTTACAGTAACAATACCATCTGCTGTTCCCGCAAGATAGCCTTCATACTTAGGGGATAAAAAACAATCAATGATATTCATTAATATGTCCAATACTCAATATCAAAATAAAAATTCGTTTCTTCTTGATAAGAAGATAGAGCGAACACCATTTTATCGTTGTGCATCTCAAAATTATTTTTAATAGCCCCTGCTGAATTACTGTAAATTGCAGGTAAAGGATAAAATTGTTTATTGCTATACGCATAAATTGGAGCAAACAATACAACATCTGTTTTATTAGTTTTGGAACTAAAAAAACTTTCTAAAACAACTGATGAACTGATTTGTTGTTTTTCATCTAACATATATGTAAATGTTGAGCCATCATTGTTAGTTGATAACACATCATAACCCGCTCCATCTGACCATCTTCCACCGCTATGCTTAAGCACTATTGCTTTGTTTCCAATTGGGTTTTTAGCAGTATCACCACAAAAGAAATACCCGCCAGATTTATTCATCTTTTCACCTTGGTAGATTTGCTCAAACAAAAACCAAAAACTACGACCAGATGCAATTAAAATCCATTTTCCACTATTTTTGCCATATCCATACTTAAAAGGCGTGGTACATTGTAACTTTAGCTCACCTGTATTGACATCTGTCATATTTAGATAGACTTGAGCAGTCATTTCTTGACCAGTATCATTTGACAAACGCAAATAAAAATCTTGCTCTGGACTCATCGCAGGGCGTAACACTTTTACACCTGCTTCGTTGTCTTCATAGGGCATTGTCCAGCCTGCACCTTGTTTATTGCCATAGCCTGTTACAAGGCAAGCCTTAAAAATCGTGGCTACACAATTTGGCGAACGGTCAAGGCGTGGAGCATCTTCATCGTCCCACTTATATACAGTTACTGGGACTTTTTCAGGATTGATAAAACTCATTTTCTCTCTCTTTAAATTACATTTAAATCATCTTTAAATTATGGTTAAACTTCAGTAGTATCGCCAAAAATGCACATCGTAAAACCATCTTCGCCATCTTGTGTGTTGGTTGATGGCTGAACAGCACACAATACCCAAATCGGCAACAACGTCCCCCAAGTATTAAAACGAATGATGTCTTGTGTAGCCCAAGGGGCATCATTACCAAAGGCTTGCTTAGGAATAGTGAAATAAGGTTTTTGAGTAGCAGGATTGATAGGGGCTAAATCTTGCAAGGTGTCAGTTTTTAGCACAAAGCCTAAAGTTTCACCATACAACTCAAACTGGCTTGATGAGACCCATTTAATCAACCAACGTTCTGTAATTGCCCCATCATCAGTTAAGAGCATTGGATAATCACGCAAGTTTAGACGGTTCAGTAATTGGTCGCCTTCTGCAAAGTCCTGCCATTTGTTATTCCAATTACGTTGAGTAAAGGGAATTGAATGGCGTACTTGTAAATCACCACCAATTAACACACTAGAAACATAGGTATTTTCAATCGGATAATCATGTTTTGTTGGAAAAATAAGGCTCAGCGTACCATCAATATCCGCCTTTAAAATGCGGTTACGTTCTTCTTGAGCGTGCATCACCTTAATTGGCATTTTGTAACTGGATAGGTCAAGCGGTGTAGCCCATGTGATTGTTCCTGCATCTAAGTCATAATCCCAAAGTGTGGCTAAAACTGGTTTATCATCACTATCCATCACACAAATGCGGTCAAGATTTTGCCGTGAAAGTTGCACCGTTTGTCCACTTTGGAATGCTGAGCCAATATTTTCGGTTTGACGATTACCAATTAAAATCGTATCTCCACGTCTAAAGATGGGTACACGACCGTCCTGCGGTAATCGTACTGTGTCGATTTTTACAATATTGCTATCTACAGGTAGATAGCTATATGCCACCGCATTAAACATAATTGATTCAGCAAATACAGGTTTAGGCTGCCAAATTTTGCCATCTTGTACATCTTCAGCGTTGTACCACGGCTGTTGCTCATTGCCTACGGCGTCAACCATTGAGCCAAATTTAATATTAGCAACGCCATACTCCACATCAACAGTACCTAAAATGCCATTGCTTTGGAGATTTCCTTTTAGGTCTGCAATGGCAGATACTTTAGAACCATCAATTGCTGTGGCTGTAATCTGCAAACTTGCAGGGCGAATTGGACTAGATGGTGTACGAAATGCCACACTATCTACAGGGTTTCCTGTAATGCTTGTTGCAAGGGATAATAATTTAAGTTGGGTATTTTCTGCCCATTGCCATTGATTAAGCAAGACTTTACCAGTTTGATAATTTACCGTCCCTGCCAATTCTGCAAAGCCTGTTTGTGGGTCAAGATTGCAATAAATTTGACCACCTTTATCAAAATAATGCACATTGCCAAGGCTAAAATGTAAGCTACTTGGAGCAATAATTTCCGCAAAATAGGGCAAGACATCAAGCTGTAACTGCTTGCTTTGTAATGTTTCTGTAGTGCTATTCTTGCTTGACGTATCAAAAAACCATACTTCTACAAGAGCCGTTTCATCAATCGGCATACTTGCTCCAGCAGGGATATATTCATAACCATCAAACAGTTGGCGACGTTCTCTAATCGTATGCTCAAATATGCCTTGTTGTTCTTTACGCTCACTTAACGTTACTGTTTTATATTTAGATTTTGGAATATTTACTGTAGTGTCAGGGTTAAAGGTTAATCTACGTTGAGCATAATCAATCGTACCGACCTGTTTATTTTCATCATCAATTAATCTCCCTTGACCGTCATCTCTTACGGTTTTATATGGGTCAAGAAAACGTACCGATAAATCACGAGTAATCTCTGTAAAAATAGGGCTATCATAATCTTCAATCAGCAAGTTCCAACGCAATCGCACACTATTGGGCTGAATAGGTACATCACCCAAATCAATCGGTACTAGACCTTCACGGTTACGCAATGGGGCTTTGTGTTGTTGGTAGGTTTTTTCACCATAAGAATAGGCAATATTGACATCTAACACACCAACAGGGTGAACAAACCCATTGTCAGTATTAATCAAAATTTGTTGTGTTGTAGGGTCATATTGTCCAGTCCAATCCCCTGTAATCTTGCCATCAGCCGAGCAGGTTGCAGATTTTTCGCCTTTGTCATTCCACGTTAAACGAATAGTGCTAGGGTCAGCTTCATATTGTAAATTAAATATGAGTTTTGCTGTTGGTTGTAAATCTGAACGATTAAAATATTTAGCCTTTGTTCCCCAGCTCAATAAAATCGCACTATCAACATCTGGTAACTCACCGCATGACAAAGTAATCGTTCCTGTTGTGTAATTAATCGTCCCTGAACCATGAGCGAGTGATGCTCCAACTAATCCCCCTGAACCATTATCTCGTAGGGTGTACCATTGCCCTTGTGAACGATAACTTGCTTGCAATGTTGCCACCGCAGGTACTGGGTCTAAGGTCAAAACATAGTTATATGAGCGAGTATGAATACTGACATCAATCTTTGCCGTGTCTGCAATCTGTACATCATTTGATGCAGGGCGGAATTTAAGCACTTGTAAATAAGCTGAAAATGATGGCTCATTGAGCAATAATAAACCGCTCCCATAATCTACAGAACCAACAGATTGCTCACCTAGTTTTAATGTACCGCCATTGTCGATAATTGAACCACTACTTGTGATGAGTTCAATACTTTTAGGCAAAATCGCATTGCCTGTATAAATTGACTTAATTTGACTTGGATTGTGCGTAACATAAATTGGCAAGCTGACAATACCATCATCACCCTTACGGCTAGAATCAAATAATGTCTGACGTGAACCACTTGCAGATAAATCAACAAGCGATGTTTCAATCTGATTAGTTGGGACAAGTTTTTCCATCAGCCCTGCAATTTGGATTTGCATTTCTGCTTGTTGGATTGCTTTGACGAGTGGTTTTACGCCAAAATATTCCCCTGCATCTGCTACATGGGTCTCACGAATTTTACAGGGGTTATCAATGTAATATTCGCTTGGATATTCTGCACCGATAAAATCATGCTCAAGTTTTTGACTAATTTCTAGCTGAACGACTGTACGCACAAAATCTTTATTAGTTTGTGGATTGGTAAATGTGCGGTCTTCTGCTTTAACTGCAACAACTTGCACATATTGTTCTGCAAATTCATAGCCTTTTTTATCTTGACGTAAACAATACACATCACCCACCAACGGCAATGGCTCACCTTGGCGTTGGTAGCCTTGTACAATTTTAGAATATTTAGATTGAGTGGAAAGCAAGGTCATACGGCTTTCAATCGTTCCAACGCTATAGGCTTCAATGCGTGTAAGAATTTCAGAACGCAACTCACCATATTTGGTTGCCTTAAAGAGCAAATAGCTTACCGTTGGGTCATTGGCAGGGCGAGTAATCGCTGAAAATGCCCCAATTAAGGGTTCATCATCTGCACGTTGCACCCCTGCATAAATCATTCGGGCATGAAATGAACCATTAGTGCGTGAAATTGAAGAAATCGGATTAAAGATTTCATTAGCCACGCCCTTAATAGGCTGACCCAAGGGCATTCCACCGCCATCATCATTATCTGTTAAACGCTCTGATGGGTAAAATTGCAAATCTGATTTATTGATTTTCGTTGCTTTATTGCTCATTAAAATGCCTTTTAAATAGTATTTAAACTGCATTTCAATATAGCAAAATAAAAAAATATGGATTAGTTGAAGTACTTCAGAAATAACTTGGTTCAGCAATATTAATTGCTTGTCGTGGTGCAGAACTCATCTCTCCTATCGCCAATTTCCACACCATTTCCACGGCGTCACAACCATCATCATGGTCAGCTTTTGGAAAATGACGGAATTGGTCAATTAAAGTTGATTGTTCTTGATGCAATAACAACAACTCATTCGACATATGCGGTTGTAAACTTTCAATGCGTAACAACTTATCACTATGCGGTATAACAGCACGAGCAGGAACAGGCACACCCAATTCAGCACTACGTTTAACTAATTCGGTTCGGAAAAACTCTTGAAACTGAACACTTTCAATCGCCCAAACTTGGCAATTAAACTGCCGTTGATATTGGATAATATCGCTGATAATACGGTCAGGCAGACGTTTTTTAATATCTGCTTTGACAATATAGAGCTTTCCTGTTTGTCGGTCATAACCACCAATGACGATGGCTGATGGGTCTCGACTTGCCCCTTTTTTACCAAGCGATGGGTCACACGCTCCAAAATACACTACATTTGATGGCAAGTTATGCCAATAATGAATTGCTTTAGCAAAAGGTGCATCATCACCTGCAGTCGGGTCATTCTGATATTCTGAATCAAAAACATGACGTTTATCTGCACGAATTTTCATCATCTCATAAATTGGTCGAGCCTCCCAGCTGACAATTGACCCTGCATCCATTTCTTCTTTATGATTTTGATAAAAATCATCAGCTAATGCCAATTCTTTTGCATGATACAATGTTTCCCATTCATCCCATAAGTACATATTATCAGGCATACGCACCACCGATTTAAAACGTTGCGTTTGCCAAGATGGACTATTTAGTGTACGATTTAACACACTATCATAATGCAAAATTGTGCCAATATAGAGAATGTCATATTTTTCTCCCACCGTCCCTAGTGGCAAAATTGTTTTACTTAGCCAGCTGTCTAATTTATCTCGTTGCTCAGGCTTACTCACATTTTTATAATTTTCAATATCATCAAGAATAGTTAAATCTGGTCGCCGTGCATAATGACGTAAACCACGCAATCGCTTACCTGCTCCAGCAACTTCAATTTTAATTTCATTTCTTGTCAGAATGCGACTTGCTTGCCACACTCGACCAATACCGCACACATCTGGAAAATCAGCTTTTAAACGCAAATTATTTTCCAATTCATTTTTAATACTTTCCAACATCGGATAGGCTTGGTTAATACTATCCATTACAATCACTGTAAAAAATGTTGTCCCTGTAATAATCCGATACAACGTATGCAACTGTGTGACAAGTGTTGATTTTGCCTCACCACGGGGTGCAGCGATGGCTAAACGTGTACTACTCTCACTCCAAGTAATTTCAGGTAAAACTTTAAATAAATATTTATGTAACAATGATTGATGAGGACTACGCACATAATGCGGAAAATAGGTCTTGATAAAATAATCAAAACCGTGTACTTTATCGAACACGGCTTGAATACGTTCATCTTTTTTACTCATATCCCAATCATTTGGAATATTTGTAAATTGAGATAATTGATTTAGATATTTTTTTAATCGTACTTTATTCACCGTTCACTACCTATTTAATTTCAATGCAAATCCAATCAAATACCAATTCAACACCTATTGAATGCCAATTAAATATCAAATGTTAATTGTTTTTCGTCTTTTATTGGCTCTTTATAATCAAGCACGGCGTACACCCATCGTTCAGTAATATTAAACTGTTTAGCAACAGATTGTACTGCTTGACTTCGATATTTAAACTTTTTTAATGCTTCATCAAACGCTTGTTGAATTTTCTTATTACGTTCACAAACTGAAAGATGAACCGCTTTTGGCATATAAATTTTTTCACCGCCATAAGTTGTCATTAAAAGCTGAGCTGATTCATCTCCTAGTAAAGTTTTAAATTTTTGGGCTTGCTCACCCATCTCAAGATGTTTTGGAATATAAACATGACTACCACCGTATTGTTGAAATAACAATACTGCTTTATCCATACCCAAAAGACTTATCATTAAATCAGCTGTTGATTGCATAATTTACTCTCCTGAATCTTATTCTGTATTGTCAATATAATCTCTATGTATCTCATACACGGCGTAAAATCTGCCATCGACTTCAATCATTTTCGCCGTGTTGATTTGTTTTTTCATTGCTGTTTCATATTGACTTAAACCGAATGAACCACCTGCACAAAAAGCAATGAACATCAATAAAATCAAACTTAAAACTTTCATTTATAACCCCAAATACCACTTAATCTCTTCGATTGCCTGTTCAGCACCGTAACAGACTTTACAACAATAGCCTTGCTCCGTAAGCCGTTGCATGACCATTGATTGACTCTCTGTAACACGTCCACCCTTTGCCTTAAGCTCAATGAACAAACCATGACATAAACCGTTTGGCACAAACAAAAACAGGTCAGGAAACCCTGCTTTTACGCCCATTAATTTGAATTTGATGGCTTCAGCTTTATGGCGACTACCACCATTTGGGCTGTGATGTAAAAAGTCAGCGACTTTTCCGCCATTGTACTTTTGTACCGTTGCCCATTGCATTAATGCAATTTGCTCTTTGTCTTCAAGATTTCTACGCTTTTTCTTTGCTTGAGTTTGTACTGTCATTTTGTTTCTACATTTGTCAATGGGCTAATGTGATTACGAATATCACTAACAACATCTGTCTGCTCATTGTGTTCTGCTTGCATACGCCGTGTATGACTTTCTGCCATTTGCTCCAAAACTGCTTGATGTTTTGCGTTTAGCATTGACCAGTTCTCACGGCGACGGTTCATTCTTTTAGTTGTGCGTTTCATTGTTTACCACCAATTCTAAAAAATGTTGATAATTTTTATCCCAGTTATTTAATTTTTCTTGCAATGCTTTCATCAATATTTCAGCTTGAGCCTTGCTTAATACTAAGTTTATGTTTTGACCATAGCACGGTAGCTCTACAATATCGATAAAGATTGATGGCAAGATTTCTACGTCAGCAAGTCCGCCTTTGGCTTTCATTGCAAGCAAATTCACATTACTATTGACCTTGATTTCCATATCATCTTTGTGTACATCAATGGCTACATCTAAAGTTGTAATTGTCATACCATCACCTTACATATCCAAATCATCATCAACCGATTCTCCAACCACTAGATTAGAGAACATACAATATTCAAATGCAGTTGCCACACGACATGAGCCAGTACGTCCATGACGATTTTTTGCAACAATCATTTCCGCCGTGCCATTATCTTCAACATTTGGATTACTTAAGCACTCACGCCAAACAAAGATAATCTGGTCGGCATCTTGTTCAATTTGTCCACTTTCACGCAATGCCCCCATCGTTGGCTTAGTTTTTTGTCCTTGACGGTTCATTTGAGAAAGTGCAATCACAGGGGTGTTAAAATCTTTAGCCAAGGTTTTTAAATCTCGTGAAATTTGGCTAATTTCATCAAAGCGAGTGCGTTGGCGTGGGTCTGTCATCAGCTGTAAGTAATCAATGACGATACAACCAATTGAGCCGTATTCTGCAACCATTTTTCGGCATTCAGCACGGATTTGTGTAATGGTCATTCCTGCTTTATCAACAATTTTAAGTGGGGCTTTCTCAAAGTGTTGTGAATAAGCATGGGCAAAACGTTGGGCATCTTCAGCGGTGATGTTACCAGTTCGGATATTGTTAAAATTAATCTTGGCAACAGCTGATAACATACGATTGACCACATCAGTCATCTTCATTTCAAGGCTAAAAAAGAGTGTTGGCTTTTGGCGGTATAAACACGCATTAAGTGCAATTTTTTGGGCAAGGGTTGATTTACCGCTCCCTGGACTACCTGCCAAGACACACAAGTGAGATGGCTCAATTTCACCAATGAGATGGTCTAATAGATTTAGCCCTGTGCTAATGCCGATGTCTTTACGAGATGAACGGCTTTCAATGATTGCAAAGGCTTCACGCAATCCATCTTTAATTGACACGGCGATATTTTCTTGTCCTGTGCTGTTTAATCCCATCAATAAATCAAGGGCTTGTTCCTGCAAATTATCGCTCATGGTTTGGTGTGATAATTCTTTGATTTGTTCACCGATTTTTTCAAGGTTACGACATTCACGCAGTTTTTTAAGTTTGGCAATACAGCTTTCAAGGCTTGCAAGTGATGTTACCGTATCCGCCATCAATTTCATCAAATATTCTTCACCGCCAATGTCATGCAGTTGTCCACGTTCCAGCAATGTATCTTTCACAAAAACAATATCGTATGGCTTAGCGTTGTGGTACAGGTCAGCAATCGCTTGATAGATGGTTTGATGACGTGAACTAAAAAAATCTTCAGTTTCTAAACCACGGTTTAGGGCTTTGTCCATCGCTTTGTCAATGGTCATCAAAGTAACTAACACAACTTGTTCAACAGGGATTGAGTGCAACATTAGAAATCTCCTAATTGATGAATATCGTAACGTCTTTGTGGTTGATTAATCACAAGGTCGGTTTGTGGTTCAATGGCTTGTGGTTGTTCAACAGGCGGTTGTGGATTAACCTTGTTGTATTCTGAAATCAGCCATTGTGATAAGCGGTAGTATTTTTTAGCATGGGTCATCAAAGGCTGTGTTTCATAGTGAGTGTTGAATCCAAGTAACCAAAATTGAAATTCTGGACGTTCAATGATGGCTTTTGCTTTGACTTCACCAACTGCCATGCACATTAAATCCTGTATCTGTTTGATGTTTAATTTTTCATCAAGAATCATCAACGTGTGTGTGTCTGTTTTTTCATCAGTAACCAATGCTGATTGTTCACTTGAATTTTGCTCAATACACTCTCTTGTATGTATTCTATTGGTATTCTCTTGTAACATCGGTGCATTTTGCCCTAATGACATCGGTGCATTTTGCCCTTGTCCATTGGTGCAATTTGCACTAATCGATTGTGGCATTTTGCCCTTTGCTTTTTGCGTGTTTTTTACGCTATTTTCTGCTTGAGAATGCCCATTATTTGCACACAATTCATCCAATTTTTCGTAGTTAATCGTGTAAAAATTGGTCTGATTGCGTTGCTGTTTTTGCAACTTTTCGCACAAAATTAAACCACTTTGGCGTAAGTTGTTAAAGGTACGTTTTACCGTGTCCACACTAAAAAATGGAAAATGTTGTGCTTGCCAATCTTCAAATGAGTTATACACCCATTTTTTACCATCGTGTGTTGTTTGAGCCATCGGCAATAAATAATGCAGTTGTTGTAACACAATCGCTTCATTTAGCCCAATTTGGATTGCAAGGCTTGGTAATACTTGTAATGGCGGTTCATTGATAAGTAAGCTCATGATTGTTTCTCCAAGCGTTGCAAAAGTTTTTGCAGGTGTGTTTGTATAGATACGTTTTTAACGTAGTTGGCATTGTTTTTTACAGGGCGTTGTTTCATGTTTAACCTACCCATTCGTATAAGACATAATTGCGTTTATCTGTCTTGTCGTGAACTTTGATTTTGTCGCCGTGGATTTTGCGTAAGTCGCTCATCACCTTTGTTGGTGAGTTAATCCACATTTCAACGTGAATTTGACGTACTGAAAGTACTTCACCTGCTTGTAAGCGTTCTAAAACACGTTCTTTTTGTGTCTTGATTTCG
Organism: Acinetobacter sp.; assembly: GCA_041854545.1. GTDB lineage: Bacteria > Pseudomonadota > Gammaproteobacteria > Pseudomonadales > Moraxellaceae > Acinetobacter. The sequence goes on from JBHACK010000104.1 coordinate 13,676, forward strand.
CTTACTGTTTTTGTTACACTTTGCTCATTCATATTTGATTACCTTCGGTTATCAAGCAACCCCTAGTTACCGCTAGGGGTTTTTTATTGCCTGAAAATTAAAAATCATCTTCAAATTGAGTTCTATTTAAACGTTTTAATCGTTCTAAACGTTCTCTTTCAATGTTATGTAAAGCCACTTTATACTCTAAGTCAGAGAGATGGCGTTGCATATCTTCTCGCACTAAATGGCGGATATATTGACTGTGCGACCAGCCACGATTGCTTGCTTGTTCGTGTATCCAAAACAGCTCGTTATCACTAAGGTGTGTTGGTACACAATGTGGGTGTTTTTCTTTCATGAAGAAGTTTCCAATTTATATCTTTGGGCAAGTAATTTTCGGTTTGCTTTTAATTGACCTTTTGTCAATATTTCCAAAATAGCTTGCTCACCAATGGGAATGCCTTTTGCTCGCCATTTGCTAATAGTGGCTTTTGATGTTGGTAGTTTTTTACTTAAATCATAATCACTATTGGTTTGGCTGAATGCTCGTAAATCATCAACATTCATTTGTTTACCTTTATAAACTCAAAAGTTTCTAATAGTAAATCATAAGTTTCGTTAAATTGCAAGCATTTGGTTTACACTAGGAAACTTTAAAGGGGAATTTTATGAACTCTGTATCTGATAGAATTAGTTTTTTAATGAAGCAAAAAGGGTTAAAACAGGTTGATATTATCAACGCAACCGAAGCTTCAAAAGGAACCGTTTCAAAATGGATTAGTGGTGTAAATGTACCAAGTAGCGAACATCTTAATAAATTAGTTAAATTATTAGGAACAAATACAGATTATCTATTGTTGGGTAAAGGCAATCCAAATGACCAACATATCACAGTATCAAGTGTTGCGAATGTTGAAAAACTACCAGTTCGTAAAATTCGTCAAGTGCCTGTATTAAACTGGGTACAAGCAGGCTCATTTACAGGGATTGGTGATAATACCTATGATGAATTTGAGCCTGTATTTGAAGATGACTATGGCTCTAAAAATATCTATTGGCTTAAGATTTGTGGCGATAGCATGAAGCCTGCCTTTAATGCAGGCGATTTAATCTTAATTGATGCAGATAGAACAGCTACAGCAGGAAACTTTGTGATTGCAAAAGTTTGCGATGATGAAGAAGCAACTTTTAAAAAATTTAAGCCATGCGGATTTGATGATAATGGCAAAGAGTATTTCCAGCTCATTGCGTTAAATGATTTTTATCCGCCGATTGATAGTCGCTATAAACCGTTTGAAGTTATCGGCGTTGTTGTTGAACACAAACGGAAATTAATCTAATTTTTCAAGGAGTCATAAACTATGACAGTTGCATTATTAATTGCTTTTGCTATTTGTGCAGGGGTTATTGCATATTTACTAAAAAGCACCCAGCAACAAAAAGAACAAATAAATAAATTACAACGCTATTCAGATGATTTAGCCAGTAAATATAAGTCGTCAGAATTATATGTACAAACATTAATGAATAATGTTGATGATTATAAACAACATATCGATTTTTTAGAAAATACAAACACACAAAATAAAAAACGAATTGGAGAATTAGAAAAATATCAAGCGATTATTGATATAGAACAACATATCAACCAACTAAAACAAAAGGCTCAACTTGAATTTAACCAAGAAAAACAAAAAATAGAACAACATAAAAATAATGTAATTCAATCTGGTGAACAATGGAAACAGCTTGTACAGTCAAAAATAGATGAATTAAAGCAATTCTTAGAGCAACACCGTGCCAAACGTATGCAACAAGCCGATGATGAAGCACGCAAACTATATAAAGAATATTATGATGATTATCAAAATGTCCGACAATTAAGGGAACAAAAGCGAGCCTTAGAAAATAAAATCAAAGGCTATAGTGATGTTTTTATATTGCCTACTCAAACAATGCTTGATGAACTTATTGTAGGATACAGCCATTTAAATGCAAGCCAACATTTAAAACAAATCAAAGAACAAATCGTTTTAACAGTTAAAAATAAAACATCGGCTGAATGTGATTATGTCGAAACTAATCGTAAAGAAACAGCTATAGAATTTATTACCAATGCGTTTAATGGTCGTGCAGATGTTTATGTTTCACGATTACGCCATGATAATGTAGGTAAACTGATTCAAGCATTAAGAGATGATTTTATTTTACTAAATAATTATGGGCAAGCCTTTAGAAATGCTCGTATTACTCAAGAATATTTAAACCTTAGAATTGAAGAATTAAAATGGGGTGCGATGATATTAGAATATAGAGAACAAGAACGAGAAGAACAACGAGCCATTCGAGAACAAATGAAAGAAGAAGAAAAAGCCCGTAAAGAGTACGAAAAAGCCATCAAAGAAGCAGAAAAAGAAGAACGCTTACTACAAAAAGCCTATGAACAGGCTCGCAAAGAGTTTGAGCGTGCTAGCGATGACCAAAAAGCCTTATTTGACCAGAAAATGCAGGCATTAATGACCCAACTTAAAGAAGCTGAAGACAAAAACAAACGTGCAATATCAATGGCTCAACAAACACGAGCAGGACACGTCTATATTATTTCAAACATCGGCTCATTTGGTGAAGATGTACTCAAACTTGGCATGACCAGACGTTTAGAACCACTTGACCGAGTAAAAGAGTTGGGCGATGCGTCCGTGCCATTTACATTTGATGTTCATGCAATGATTTATAGTGAAGATGCTCCAGCACTTGAAAAACAACTACATCAACAATTTAACCATTTCCGTGTAAACAAGGTTAATTACAAAAAAGAGTTCTTTAAAGTGCCATTACAACAAGTGAAAGCCTATTTAGACAGCATAGGCGTTCAAACACACTTCACTATGAAAGCAGAAGCCCTACAATATCGAGAATCACTCCAAATCGAACAAATGCCACAACAAGAACAACAGGAACTAGAACAACGATTATCATCACTTGATAACTATGATAATGAAGATGATTAATACATAACGCTATCCAATCCTACCCTGCCTTGCAGGGTTTTTTATTGCCCATTTTTTATATTTACAATTTATTTACAAAAAAAAGTTTATTAAAGGAAACTATTTTGTTGACTTATATTGTTTCCTAAAGTAAACTTTATTTATCAAGCAACAGGAGAACAAGCCATGAAACTACTCAGCAACATCACCGAGAGCGTTGTATTTATCGCAAGCGTAATCTCATTGCTATATAGCGAAGTTGTATTTGCATACATTGCTAAGGCTCTGCAATGTATCTGCCACTAGGAGCAAAGCCATGTTAGAAAACGTCAATCTATTTTTAGGCACGGCGATGTTTAACAAACAAAAAATCGACTTTAGCCTACTCATTAGCGGACACATCATCAAAAAAATTGAAGTCGAGAATGCCGACAAAACCCTAAAACAAAAAGCAGAGCAAGCCCTAAAAGCCTACTTTGACGGATTGTATGTGGAAACTAAGACATTTGAATGCCCATTTTAGGGTTATTCAACGATAGAAATGCACGGCGTTTCTATCCTTGAATGACCGATGACCCCAATGAAACGACAGTAGTTGGTATTCAAAAAACACGGCGATGACAGCGAAGATGAAGTGAGTAGTTGCCACAAAAAAACTGAAAACTGGAGAATGACGAATGAGTTATGCAACCCTAATTTTAGGACAAAGCGGAACTGGCAAAAGCACCAGTTTACGCAACCTAGACCCACACAAAGTATTGCTTATCCAAGCGATTAGCAAGCCACTTCCATTCCGTTCAGCGGATTGGAAACCAATTGGCAAAGATAGCGGAACTGTTTTTGTATGCGACAACGCAAGCACCATTGTAAAAGCAATGCAAAAGACCGACCGTGAAATCATCATTATTGACGATTTCCAATACATCTTGGCGAATGAATTTATGCGTCGTGCAGGTGAAAAATCATTTGATAAATTCACCGATATTGGGCGTAACGCTTGGCATATCTTTGATACAGCAACCAAGCTACAAGCAAACAAACGCATTTACATTCTTGCACACACACAAGAAAACGAATATGGCGATACACGCATTAAAACCATTGGCAAATTGTGTGATGAAAAAATCGTATTAGAAGGCATGGTAACAACGGTTCTACAAACCGCCGTGATTAACCAACAATACAAATTTCTCACCCAAAACAATGGCAAAAACACCGTAAAAAGCCCAATGGGAATGTTTACTGAAGAACACATCGACAACGATTTAGCTTTTGTGGACAAAACCATTTGCGACTACTATGGCATCTCAACAACTGAATAATGGAGAATGAAGTATGACATACTCATTTACATACAACCCTGAATCAGCCAAAAAAGCAGATGAAGGCGGTTTAATTGACAAAACAGGCAAATATGTAGCTTGGATTATCGATGCAGAATACATCACATCAAAACAAGGCACAAAAGGCATGACCTTTGATGTAATGACTGCCAATAAAGAAACAACATCATTTACGTTGTATTACGAAAAAGCAGACGGCACACCGCTCTTTGGTGCAGATAAAATCAATGCGATTTTAGCGTGTTTAGGTTTAAAAGGTCTAAGTTCGCAACAAAAAATCTTAAAACGTTATGACTTTCAGCAAGGTGGAAAAATCGATAAGTCATGTTGGGTTGCACCAGAGTTACACAAGCAAAAAATTGGCTTATTGTTACAACGTGAAAACTACCAAAGAAACGATGGTAATTGGGGCTATGCCATGACCTTATACGCTTGCTTTCAAGCGGAAACAGAATTAATGGCAGGTGAAATTGTAAAAGGCTTAACCAAAGCTGAAGCGTTGCCAAAAGTCCTTGAGCGTTTAATTAATATGGGCGACAAACAACGCCAACCACAGCAACAAAGCCAGTCATTTAACGGTGGATATAGCCATAACCAATATACAGACAATGGCTATGCTCTCAATCAAGGTTTTGTAAATCAACAACAAAACAATGACCCTGACGATGATTTGCCTTTCTAAAACATAAACCAGTAAATGAACGCCGTGTATTTTGCACGGCGTTCATGGAGTGAAAATGAGTAAACCACGTTTTATTGAAGCCAAACCCTGCGAATACAGAGCGTTTAAAATTTGGATTGCAAAACTTGGCTACAGAGTAAAACCAATGAAA
>JBHACK010000105.1:0-6671 GCA_041854545.1 Acinetobacter sp.
CGATTTTTGCATGAAGTTTACGAACTTGTTTTTTCTTATTGGCTCGTTGTGCCTTTGCCAATTTTTGTTGGTATTTTCTATAGTATTTTGGGTTACTGATTTTTGTTCCATCTGAACAAGTTGCTAAATCTTTTAAGCCTAAGTCAATACCAATGGCTTTTGTGCCTTTAGTCTTTTCCTTTTCAGTTTCAATGACTAAACAGACATACCAACGATTTTGGCTATCTTGTACAAAACAACCTATTTTTACTTGATATTTGGATAATCCGTAACTATCCCATAGTTTAAAAATGTGTTTGCCATAACTGATTTGTCCATCTTGGTATTTAATTGCTACCTTTTTAAACGGTATCCAACCTAAACTTTTACGGCTTGATTTGGGATTAGATACTCGCCATTGTAATTTTGCTTTTTTGAATTGTTTTCTGCGTAATACATATTCTTCAGTAATGGCTTGTACGGTTTGACTATGTAAATCACATTCTTTTGATGTACCTTTGGTATATGGAGCGATATCGTAAGCGGATAGAAATTTATTGTATCGTTTTAATTGGTTATAGCTTAACTCATTGACATAATTCCACACAAAATTCACCTGTTGTGCTAGCTGGGTTAGCACTTTAGCGTGTTTATCTTTTATGCGGAGCTTGAGTGTTTTCATATGGTTATGGTAGCATATTTTAAGTTATATTTGAACATCAACCGCCTTATATCTCCGCCCTAAAGTGCGGAGTTTTACGGCGGAATTGATAAAGTTTTGCAAAAAGTTGCATTATAATGACATTATTTTTCTATTTAAGTATTGAGTATGTTTGTTTCAAAATCTTCCCATGCGACCGTATTTGGCGGTGCGATGATTATTGCAGGAACAGCGATTGGGGCAGGGATGTTTGCCAATCCAACCGCAACTGCAGGTGTTTGGTTTAGTGGTTCAATTTTGGTGTTTGTTTATACATGGTTATGTATGTGGGCATCGGGATTAATGGTGTTAGAATCCAGTATTCATTATCCATCAACCGCAAGTTTTAGTACCATTGTACAAGATTTACTTGGCTCTCGTTGGAATATTATCAATGGCTTATCGATTTCCTTTGTGTTATATATTTTGTTATATGCGTATATCACCAGCGGTGGTGCATTAACGGCAAGCTATTTAAATCAATGGGGAAATCTAGGCTTTGAATTTGGGCAAACATCAGGGGCATTAATTTTTTGTTTATTTTTTGCAAGTTTTGTTTGGCTTTCAACAAAAGCGGTGGATAGAATGAGTACCGTCTTAATTGGCGGAATGGTACTCACTTTTTTATTATCTATGATGGATTTATTGGGCAATGTAAAAACGGAGATTTTATTTAATACCGTTGCTCCATCATCACAAAGTTATTTTCCATATATTTTAATGGCATTGCCTGCGTGTTTGGTGTCTTTTGGCTATCATGGCAATGTGCCTAGTTTAATGAAATATTTCCACGGCGATGTGCAAAAAGTCGCACGTTCTATCACCTTAGGGTCATTATTGGCATTAGGTATTTATCTTTTGTGGCAATTAGCGATTCATGGTAATTTGCCACGTTCAGCCTTTGCCCCTGTTTTAGAAAAAGATGGCGATATTGGGGTGTTATTACAGGCATTAAGTGCGTATTTGGCAACAGATTGGGTAGCAAAATTACTGAATGCGTTTGCTTATATGGCATTGACCAGTTCATTTTTAGGGGTTGCTTTAGGTTTATTTGACTATCTATCTGATTTATTTAAGTTTGATGATAGTTTGATGGGACGAACCAAAGCAACATTAATGACCTTTATTCCGCCATTATTATTTAGTTTAAATGCACCTTTTGGCTTTATTACCGCCATTGGATTTGCTGGTTTATGTGCAACCATTTGGGCGGTGATTGTGCCAGCATTATTGGCTCGTGCTTGCCGAAAACGTTATCCGCACGCATCATTCCAAACCTTTGGCGGAAATTTTATGATTTATATGGTGATAGGGTTTGGTGTCATCAATATTATTGCTCAAATTGGAGCAAAATTAAACTGGATTCCAATCTTTAGGGGTGAATAATATGACAGAACAACAACAATTTTTGGCTCATCTTGAGAGTGCGTTACAGCAACAACATTTTCAACGCTTAATTTTAAGTCAATATCAAGGTGAGATGGCAGATTTACAAAAAATTAGTGTACGTTTGATTGAACTCAATCAGCAACCCATGTTATCTGCGACATTTCACTATCGCCAACAGGATAAAACGCAAAATTATTCGTTGGAACAGGCAATGCCACAGATTGAACATTGGTTAAATGACTGCAAGCAAGCCAATTTATTTACCCAACAGCAACAAATTCAACTTAAAAAAGGTAAAAAATCAAGCCGTTTACTGATTCAACAACAAACGGAACAGCTCAAAGTCAATATACAGCATGACCGAGAAAAACAACGTTATTTACAACAAGATCGTGCATTTTTACAGGCTTTAGGCATTACCGATGCTCAAAGTCAAATTATTCCTGCGATGTCGAGAAAATGGAAACAAATTAATAAATTTATTGAAATTTTATCGCTAGAGCTTGATGATGTGGCTCAACAACGTCCATTACATATTGTTGATTTTGGTTCAGGTAAAGGCTATTTGACTTTTGCCTTATATGAATATTTAAAGCAACATGGACAAGAACCACACATGGTCGGAGTAGAATTACGCCATCATTTAGTTGAATTTTGCCAAAACGTTGCACAGCAAGTACAGTTTAAGCAACTACATTTTTTTGAAGGCGATGTACGCACATATCAACCTGAACAGCTTGATGTGATGATTGCCTTACATGCGTGTGATGTCGCAACCGATTTTGCGATTCATACTGGCATTCGTTTAAATGCTCAAATGATTGTTTGCTCGCCGTGTTGTCATAAAGAGTTACGACCACAATTAGCCAGTCCAGAGATATTAAAACCCATGTTACAATTTGGTATTCATGCAGGACAACAAGCAGAAATGCTCACCGATACATTGCGAGCGTTATATTTAAAAGCCTATGGTTATGAAACCAAAGTATTTGAATTTATTTCATTGGAGCATACCAGTAAAAATAAAATGATTTTGGCGGTGAAAAAGCCAAAATTTACAGGCGTGGATAAAAAAATCCTGCAACAAATTAAAGACTTAATGCAACTATACAACATTAAACAGCAAACGTTAGGGCAATTATTGGGACATTAAACGCTGTTCATTTTCCACAAAAAAACTGCATAAAAATGCAGTTTTTTATTTGAGCAAGATGGCAAATTATAACGGTTGCGGTAATTGAGCGACCCAGTTAAATAATTTGGTTGCATCATTAGTACGAGTTGCACTATCGCTAGAACCAAGCAAGACCACAATCGTTGGGCGAGAGTTGATATTGGTTTGCATCACAACACAACGTCCTGACTCACGGATATAACCTGTTTTTGATAATTGCATATGCCAACCGCCATTACGCACCAAGGCATTGGTATTATTTGACAATAAGGTACGATAACCTAAATCAAAATGATGGCTTGCTGTTGTTGAATAATAACTAATCGTTGGATATTTTGCTGCTGCACTCACCATCATCGCTAAATCACGTGCACTTGCAACATTACGCACATCTAAACCACTTGGGTCAGCAAAACGAGCAGTTGTCATACCTAAGCTACGAGCCTTACTGTTCATTGCAGAAACGAATGCTGAACGACCACCTGGGTAAGTACGTGCCAATGCCATTGCAGCAGGGTTTTCAGACTTCATTAACGCAAACAATAATGCTTCAGCACGTGTCATGGTGTCACCAGAACGCAAAGTTGAGCTTGAGTTTTTACCACCAGCACCCGCAAAGTCGCTTGATACCAATGTAATACGCTCATTCATATCTAAATTTGCGTCCATTGTTACCATAGCAGTCATCACTTTTGTGATGGATGCGATTGGACGTACAGCAGTTGTATTTTTGCTATACAACACTTCACCTGTATTTGCATCTAACACTAAGGCAGCACGTGCATTAACAGTCGGTTGATAACTTGAATTTGAGCTAGTGTAATTATAATTTGCAGTGGTGTTTGGATAACTTGGTGTGGTGTTGTTATAGCCAGATGCGTTATAAGTATTGTTATATGAGCTTGGAACAGTATTGCTAGTATTATTATATGAACTTGGAACAGTATTACTATTGGTTTGGATTGGTGTAGTTGAAGTATTTGTACTTGTGCCTACATTATTATAACGGCTTGGAATCGTATTGCTTGTAGTGGATGTAGTCGCTGTTGGTTGTGTGTAAGCTGGGGTAGAAGGTGGATTTTGTACAGTAATGACACGTGCATTTGCAGGGATACCATCTGATGATAAATAGCTTTCTGCTTCATCAGCTGTCCAAATTGCAGCACGACCAACCGATGATTGTGCAGGTTGAGCGTAAGTATTGGCAAAACTGCTGACCGTTGTGCCTAATAAAGTTGCACCCATGATGCAACGTGTTAAAGTTAAATATGTCATAGACGTTTTCATTTCAATCTCCGAACTCTTACCATAAATGCCAGTGATGAGCATTTATGATGAAAAAACAGTTTACAGCAAATAAAATATGTCTATAATCAAAATGATAGAACCCTACTTGTAATATTTAGGTCAAATATTACATTATTTTATACTGCAATCCTGTCTATACTACCTATAAATCGTGTAGATATAAGGTATAGAATGCCTAATTTTGTCATCGTATTGCAAGTATTTTTTTCGTTATGTTACAAAAAACTGAATATTTTGTGTAAAAAAGAACAATAATTAAGCAAGAAACAGATAAATCTTATCCATTTGCTCAAGAATTTGAAGAAATGATGATTCATCTTTGATGAGATAATGCTATGATGAATCAATGCCAAAAGAGGGTGAATCAAATCATGATAAAAGTTTTAGTCGTTGATGACCATGAATTAGTACGAATGGGGATTTGCCGTATGTTGGCAGACCATGAGGGCATTCAGGTTGTAGGTCAAGCGGAATCTGGTGAAATCGCAATACAGATGACGCATCAGGTTGAACCTGATGTGGTACTGTTAGATGTGAATATGCCGGGGGTAGGTGGCGTAGAGACCACACGGCGACTATTACAACGCTTTCCTGAATGTAAAATTATCGCGGTGAGTAGTTTAACGGAAGAACCTTATCCATCATTGGTACTCAAAGCAGGTGCTCAAGGCTATTTAACTAAAGGAACACCTGTCGATGAAATGGTCAAAGCAATTAAAAAAGTGATGCAAGGCGGACGCTATATCTGTGCAGAAGTCGCCGAGCAACTAACAAATACCTTTTTGTCGGATACAACCCAATCACCGTTTGAATTACTGTCTGAACGAGAAATGCAGGTGGCGATGATGGTCGTTAATTGTATGCACGCCCAAGAAATTGCTGATAAATTATGCGTTAGTGTTAAAACCATTAATACCTATCGCTATCGTATTTTTGAAAAACTGAATGTAGATAGTGATGTAAAATTAACCCATTTAGCCATGCGATATGGACTAATTCAAGTATAATAGCATTTTTTCTTAGATTAATAGGTTTACCATGTTTTCAAAACATCCTAATGCGTTATCTTATGCAGATGAAAATCAATCAACGCGATTGATTATTGAACAATTAGGAAGATGGTATGCCATTTATCGGATTTTATTAGCTGGGATATTGCTGATTAGTTTTTTATTGACATCAGAAAATCTAAGAACTAATTATGAAGATGAAAAATTTTATTTATATACAGCGATTGGTTATTTAGTTATTAGCATTCTTCAATATGTATTTGTACGTTTTGTTAAAATTGAATTTTTTATTCATTTAATTTTAATTTTTTTAGTCGATATTTTTGCTTTAAGTTGTTTAATTTATGCCTTAGTATCAGGTGCAAATCTACAAATTGGATTGATTTATTTAATTATGGTGTTTGTTGCCAGTTTGTTATTAAATAAAACCTTTTCCATGATGATTATGTTAATTGCAATTATTAGCGTAACTTATCAAGGATTAATAGGGGGGATTTCAGACTTAGCCCATATTCGTATGGGAGATAATAATGGCGTATTAGCTTTTTTATTTTTTGCGATTTATTCAGCTGGACGTCTTGCGATTGAAAAATTTAATATTTTAGAACGTACAGCCATTAAAAAGACAGTTGAGTTAAGCCAATTACAACAAATTAACCAACATATTTTAAATCATATGGATATGGGCTATGTCGTTATCAATTCAAAACAAGAAGTGATTTTAATCAATCCTGTGGCGTGTCAATTATTATCATTAGCTGAATTTTCTGTACATGAAAATTATCCATTATTAAAAATTTGTCATTATGAATTATTTGAGTTTTTAACGGGTGAAGGAAAAGTAATTTATGATGCTGTACACACTGAACCATCTCAAACCATAAAACAAAATCAATTATCATTTTATTGTCAGCGTTCAGGCTATAAAATGAATATTAAATTGTATGCCTTAAAAACTCAACAAGAAACGTTAACCTTATTAAGCTTGCAGGATATGCAGGAAATTAATCAACAAGTCCAACAATTAAAATTAGCTGCTTTAGGACAATTATCTGCCAGTATTGCTCATGAAATTCGCAATCCACTTTCTGCGATTGTACAAGCCAATGAA
>JBHACK010000106.1:0-5499 GCA_041854545.1 Acinetobacter sp.
GGCGGCGGCATCATTAATTCATTATGCCAAAGAAACGCAAAAAACCGATTTTCCACATATTCGCTCCATTCGTGTGGAACAAAGCCAGCAATTTATCGCTATTGACCACGTTACACGCAAAAATTTGGAAATTACCCAACCTTTATTTGAACATGGCACATCTTTATTTAGCTTAATCAATGACTGTAAAACAGCGATGGGCGGACGTTTGCTCAATCGTTTATTAATGCAACCTTTGCGTGATACAGTCATTTTAGATAAACGCTTAGATGCGATTGAACAGTTATTAAAAGGCTTTCATGAAACGCCAATTCGCCTTGTATTACAAGAGATTAGCGATATTGAACGTGTATTGAGCCGTGTGGCATTAGGGTCGGCTCGTCCCCGTGATTTAGTTCAATTACGCCAAGCCTTTGCCCAATTACCTTTATTACGTCATGCGTTACAGCCGATTCAACACACGCAAGGGCTATTAACAGAAATTTTAGATGATTTAGGCAATTTCCAAACTTTACACCAACATTTACTCAATGCGATTGTGGAACATCCGCCTGTCTTGTTGCGTGATGGCAATGTGATTGCCACAGGTTTCGATAGTGAATTAGATGAATTACGCCAAATCCGAGATAATGCAGGACAATTTTTACTGGATTTAGAACTGAAAGAACGTAAACGTACTGGCATTAGCACCTTAAAAATTGCTTATAATAAAGTGAGTGGTTATTTTATAGAATTGACACGCTCACAGGCGGAACACGCACCAAGTGATTATATTCGCCGTCAAACTCTAAAAAATGCAGAACGTTATATCACCCCAGAACTCAAAGCCTTTGAAGATAAAGTGCTTTCTGCCGAATCTCGTGCTTTGGCTCGTGAAAAATATTTATTTGACCAACTCTTAAATTATTTACAACAACATATTGCCGAATTGCAATTAATGTCGCACGCCATTGCTCAACTCGATGTCATTTGTAATTTTACTCATCAAGCTCGGTTACGTCATTGGACACGTCCTGAATTTAGCCCTGAAACCTGTATCCATATTGTTGCAGGTAGGCACCCTGTAGTTGAAGCCTTAAGCAAATCGCCTTTTGTTGCCAATGACACTCAACTCAATACACAGCAACGATTATCGATTATTACTGGCCCGAATATGGGCGGAAAATCAACCTATATGCGACAAACCGCATTGATTTGTATTTTAGCCTACTGCGGAAGTTTTGTACCTGCTCAATCAGCAAAATTAGGGTCAATCGACCGTATTTTTACACGTATTGGCTCGGCAGATGATTTATCATCAGGAAAATCGACCTTTATGGTTGAAATGACAGAAACCGCCCAAATTCTACATCATGCGACATCACAATCTTTAGTTTTGATGGATGAAGTTGGGCGTGGTACAAGTACTTATGATGGTTTATCTTTAGCATGGGCGTGTGTCTTGGATTTAAGTAAACGCATTAAATGTTTATGTTTATTTGCAACCCATTATTTTGAATTAACCGAATTGGATAAAGAACCCCATATTCAAAATCAACACGTTACAGCGATTGAAGCCAATGGAAACTTGATTTTATTGCACAAAGTACAGCAAGGCCCTGCAAGCCAAAGCCATGGTTTACAAGTAGCAAAATTGGCAGGGATTCCAACGCAAGTGATTAAAGATGCTCAAAAACGCCTACAGATTTTGGAAAAACAACAGTTGAATAACACGCCAAAACCACAACAAGCTGATTTATTTAATATAGATGAACAGGCAGAAATTTCACTTACCGAACATGAATCAACCTCACCACAAACCGTCATTGAATATGTAGCTGTGGAAACGCCATCGCCTGTAATTGAGCAATTAAAACAGCTTGATGTCGATGATTTAACACCACGTCAAGCCTTGCAACAGTTGTATGAATTAAAGGCGTTATTAAAAGGTTAAAGGAACAAAGCATAGACTTTTTTAGTTTTTTCGCATACACTAAAATCAATCAATATCGAGTATTTTATGACAGAACATACGCAACACACGATAAACGCAGATACTGAACAAGCTTTGTTTAAACAACCACCAAGCCAACATTTTAGTATCTATGATGATAGCGTTGCAAAATCAATCCCTGATACATCAACTCCTTTAAAAAAAGCGGTGATAGAACAGGAAGATAAAATACGCTATGACCAACTTGAAACAGGCATTTTGTTTGATGATGATGGTTCAATTCTCATCATGCAACAAGGAAAATCTGATGAAGTAAGCTTTTCCTATCAAGAGCTAAGTTTATTTAAACAACGAACATTCACACATAATCATCCTATGGGAACATCATTTTCATTACAGGATATTATCATGGCGATTGATTGGAAACTTGCAGAAATTCGTGTTGTAACTCCTTTATTTCGTTACTCATTAAAACCAAAATATGGTAAAGATTGGTGTAATAAAAGTGCTGTAAAACATTATTTTGAGTTGCTTGAACAACAAGCAGATAATGTTATTTCTGATTATATTCGTATGGACATTATTAACCCCTTTCATGCGAATGATGAAAAACACCATTATATTATTTCGCAATTATCCAGTATTCTTGATTTAGATTATCGGAGAGAAAAATCATGATGACCCATGAAGAATATTTAAAAAAACGTGCTGAAAAAGATGCAGAATTAGCAAAACAAGGAATTGGTTGGCTTTTAAATGATAGTTTAGAAGCAGAATACCATTATCAACGTTATGAATTACCTTTTATTAAACGGATTGGTTTAACGGTAGCGGAAATGTACGATGACAAATTTGGTATTTCTGTACGCACGAAAATGGAACGTTTATTTGATGAAAATTTAGAGAAGTTTGAGCAATTACGCGATAAACTCTATCATGCAGTAAAAACCAATCAGCCGATTACAAACTGGGACGAAATTTAGAAAAGTTCTAAAATTGATGTCTTCATGCGATGAATTATCCGTAAGTTTTTCGCTTTTCATTGAAAAACATTAAGCGTTCTATTATCATTAACTAATTTAATTTTTTGAGTAATGACTGTGGAAACCTTAACGATTTTACAACCAGATGATTGGCACGCTCATTTGCGTGATGGCTTAGCATTAAAACGCACCGTTCCTGATTTAGCACGTCAATTTTCCCGTGCCATTTGTATGCCGAATTTAGTTCCCCCAGTCAAAACGGTTGCAGAAGCAGAAGCCTACCGAGAACGCATTTTACAGCACGTTCCACACGGTTTAACCTTTGACCCACGCATGGTTTTGTATTTTACTGACCAAACATCGCCTGATGAAATTTTAAAAATCAAACAATCCAACGTGGTCAATGCGGTTAAGCTCTACCCTGCTGGAGCAACCACAAATTCTGACAATGGCGTAAAAGACATTAAAAATGTTTATCCTGTCATTGAAAAAATGGAAGAATATCAAGTGCCTTTATTATTACATGGTGAAGTAACGCACGCTCATGTAGATATTTTTGACCGTGAAAAACAATTTTTAGATGAAGTGTTAAGCCCATTATTACAACATTTTCCAAAATTAAAAGTTGTGCTTGAACACATCACTACCGCAGATTCTGCTCAATTTGTGTTAGAACAAGGCGACAATGTAGGGGCAACCATCACGCCACAACATTTATTATTTAACCGTAATCATTTGTTAGTGGGGGGCGTAAAACCGCATTTTTATTGCTTACCAATTTTAAAACGTCAAAGCCATCAAGCCAAATTAATTGAAGTTGCGACCAGCGGTAATCCTAAATTTTTCTTAGGTACGGACTCTGCTCCACACGCTCAAAATGCCAAAGAAAATGCCTGTGGTTGTGCGGGTTGTTATTCTGCACCAACGGCGATTGAGTTATATGCTGAAGCCTTTGACCAAGCAGGAAAATTGGATAAATTAGAAGCCTTTGCCAGCCATTTTGGGGCGGATTTCTATGGCTTACCACGCAACACATCAACCATTACCCTTGTAAAACAAGCATTTACTATTCCTGATGGTTTTGATTATTTAGATGGTGAGCGAATTATTCCATTATATGCAGGGCAAACAATTTCATGGAAAAAGCAATGAGCGATGATAATTTAACCGCTGGGCAAAAGTTGATTGCTCAGCGTTTCCGTGGTTTTTTGCCTGTTGTGGTCGATGTAGAAACCGCAGGATTTAATGCCAAAACTGATGCGTTATTAGAAATTGCCTGTATTCCGATTGTGTATGATGAGAAAGGTCAATTTGTTCCTGCAAAATCCTTTCATGCCCATATTCAGCCGTTTGAAGGGGCAAATCTCAATAAAGATTCCTTAAAATTTATTGGCGTTGACCCCTTTAATCCGATTCGCATGGCAATGGCGGAAGATGAAAAAACGGCATTAAAACGAATCTTTAAAGAAATCAATGAGATTCGCCGTGAGCAACAATGTTTACACGCTGTTTTAGTGGGACACAATGCTCATTTTGATTTAGGTTTTTTACAATCTGCGGTTGAACGTACCAAGACGAAAAATCAAAATCCGTTTCATAGTTTTTCGGTGTTTGATACGGTTACATTAAGTGCAATGATGTTTGGACAAACAGTTTTGGCTCGTGCTTGTCAATCTGCAGGGATTGAGTTTGACCAACGTGAGGCACACTCTGCCCTATATGATACGCAAAAAACCGCTGAACTGTTTTGCTATATTTTAAACAAACTCGCACCTTATACGCTTGACAGTCAATCGGAAAACCTTTAACATACGCACATCTCGAAACGTCCCTATCGTCTAGAGGCCTAGGACATCGCCCTTTCACGGCGGTAACCGGGGTTCGAATCCCCGTAGGGACGCCATATATACATAAATTAGCCGTTGCGTATTCAGACAACGGCTTTTTTATTTCAAAAATATTGTTTTAAATCTGTTGGGTTTCTATCGCTCAACACCAACCTACCCACATAAAATTTGAATAAATACATCAATTTCAATTCTTAAAAAATAAATTTATTAAAATGTTAGGTTTTGCTTTCGCTCAACGCCAACCTACTCGTATGATTTAAGATTAAAATAAACTCTCATTAAAATTTTTTTTAAATTGACACAACCTGTCAAGCCGACCCCTTATTATTCCTTGAATCTGCTATTTTAGCATGATATATTTACAAGCATATTGTTTAGGATTATTGCGATGAAACAGAAATTACAACATTTACAAGCCCAATTGGCTCACGGTTTTGTTGGACGTGATGAGATTATAAAATCTGCATTATTAAGTGTAGTGGCAGGTGAAAATTTACTGTTAATTGGCCCTCCAGGGACAGGGAAAAGTATGGTTGCTCGCCGTGTAAGCCAAGCCTTAAAAACGGAACAAACTCCGCCTTATTTTGAATATTTATTGACCAAATTTTCCACACCTGAAGAGATTTTTGGTACATTATCGATTAGCGAATTAAAACAAGACCGTTTTAAACGTAATACGCAAGGTTATTTACCAACGGTTAAAATCGCATTTTTAGATGAGATTTTTAAAGCC
>JBHACK010000107.1:0-9144 GCA_041854545.1 Acinetobacter sp.
AGAGCATTTTGAACAGTTGGTACGTCAAACGCAACAACAATCGCACCACACACAACAGCAATTTAATGCTTTAAAACAGCAACAACAACAGCAACTGACTGAATTAAAACAACAGCAACAACAACTTGAGCAATATCAAGCGAAACAGCACCAGTATCAAGTGCAACATGAGCATCTAAATAAGCAAATTTTGCGTTTAGAACAACAGCAACACACCTTAAAAACGCAATTACAGCAACTAAAACCCCATACGGCAGATGAACGAGATTTTGCGACCGAACAACAGGTATTAGAAAGCCAACTTGCTGAATTAACAACACAATTAGAGCAAGCTGTCCTTGCACAACAACACGCTGAAACCCAACAGCAACAACAAAATGAGCAATATCAAGCAGTTTTGGCTCAAGTTAAAATTTTAACCGCTGAACAAAAAAATTTATCTGGCTTGATGGTCAAATCCAGTAGCCAACAGCAAGCATTGCCACGTTTAGTAGATTGTATTCAATTACATGATGATGCCAAAACGCATACCACAGTTTTAGAAAAAGTTTTATCGTCATGGGTGAATGCGTTGGTTTTAAAAGATGAACCATTGCACGCAGAATTAGCACGACAAATTCAACTTAATCAATCGATTGTAGCAAGTTCATGGCATTCATCATTAAAAGATTATCCATGTTTGGCGGATTGGGTGATTGAGCCAAAATGGTCATATACTCAACAAATTCGCATTGTTGAACAGGTACAACACGCCATCTCCTTACAAAATAATTTATCCTTTGGGCAAATGTTATTGAGCCTAGATGGTTATTTAGTGGGGCAAGATTGGCAAATTGCCTTATGGTATGATGAAGAAAGTGCAACTGCTCAAGGTTCTATTAGCCATCGTTTACGCCTTGATGAAATTGCACGGGAATTAACCGACCTGCAACAGCAAGCAGAAGTATTGCAACAACAAGTCGCTGAAACACAACAGCAAGTTGTTGATATGACACAACAGGTCAAACAATTTCAACAACAGCAAAAAACCTTACAGCAACAACAACAACAATTACAGATTGATGTGGCAACGTGGACAAGCCAACAAACAGCGGTACAACGTCAACAACAACAGTTACAAGAACAACTGCAACAACTGGAATTACAACTTGAAGAAGACCGATTACAATGTGATGAATTAGAAATAGATTCACACGCCATGTTAATGAAAATAGAGCAATTACGCCCAGACGTTCAGGCAAAACAATTACAGCTCGATGATTTAGAACAACAGCTTGATGATGTGCAACAGCAACTCACACAGCAACAACAACACGCCCAAACCGTAGAAAAAGACCATATCAATGCCCAACAACAATTAGAATTATTGGCAAAAGACCAATCTTTTTTACAGCAACAGCGACAAAAAGCTCAAGAACAAAGCCAATATTTAAACAATAGTTTGATTCCCTTAAAAACAGAATTGCCTGATTTACAACAAACTTTAGATGAACAAGCTCAACGCACCGTTGAATTGCAACAAACGTGGCAAGCATGGCAAGATGATTTAAATATTGCCCAACAACAGCAACAACAATGCAGTGAACTTCGCCAACAACAGCAACAAAAAGATGAAGAGTTACGCCAAAAATTGGAAGATAAACGTTTAGCATGGCAAAGCGTAAAATCAGATGTTGAACATCAACAACAACAATTAGCAGAATTACATCATGAGTTGATAACAGGGTTAAACATTAACCTAACACAACATCAACAGCAACTTGCAGACAAGCAAGCTAAATTTGAAAAAATTGGAGCGGTCAATCTGATTGCATCGGAAGAGTACCAAGAAATTCAGCAACGCCATCAAGAATTAAGCCATCAAATTCAAGATGTTGAAAAAACTGTACAGCAATTACGAGATGCCATGAAAAGCATTGACCAAGAAACAAAATCGCTGTTTATGAAAACCTTTAACGAGATTAATCATGAATTGCAGTTACTGTTTCCTAAAATATTTAATGGCGGTGAAGCCAGTTTAACGCTTGAAGATGACTGGCAATCAGGGGTAAAATTAATGGCTCGTCCCCCTGGTAAACGAAACAGCTCATTAGCCCTACTGTCAGGGGGTGAAAAAGCCTTAACGGCATTAGCACTTGTGTTTGCAATTTTCCGCCTAAATCCTGCACCGTTTTGTGTGCTAGATGAAGTGGACGCACCACTTGATGATGCCAACGTACAACGCTTTTGTAACCTTGTCAAAGAGTTATCAACACAGGTACAATTCATCTATATTACACACAATAAACTTGCTATGACTATGGCAACAGATTTATTAGGTGTAACCATGCCTGAAGCAGGAACATCAAAACTGGTGTCTGTCAGCATTGATGAAGCAAAAGAATTTGGTTTAATGTCGGAGAATTAATATGATTATCTTTAAAATTATACTGTATATCTTCTTGATACTGATTTTTGTATTAGGGATATTCTTACTTGCAAAATACATGACACGCACACGCAATACCTATGCCGTGTCTTTAGATAGTCCAATTCACATTGACCCAAATACTTTACAACCTGTAATTCCACGTCATGTGCGTGATGAATTAAGAGAAGCACGTTTGGCTCAACAAGCGACCCCTGCTTTAATTGAACATATTGATGAATCGGAAATGGTCATTGAACCAAAAATTTCAGATGTTGAACCATATGCACATACCAGTTCAATCTCAACCAAAGAAGAACCAATTTTAAAGCTAAACCCTAATATTGAAGTGAAACAAGTTGAAGCCTTTAAAGGTGAAAGCGAACTTTTAACCGTCAATTTAGAAGAACAACAACGCCAAGATGAACGTTATGCTCCTGCAGAACAACAGCAAGTCATTGAGTTTTATGTGTATATTGATGACAGCGAAGATACATTAACAGGTGAACGTTTCTTAAAAATTTTAGACCGTTATGGTTTACGTTTTGGCGAAATGAATTATTTCCATCGTTATCAAGAAGATGAGCAAGGGCAATTACACCATATGTTCTCACTTGGGAAACGTACGTTTGAAGGGCAAACCGAACCTTTTGACTTAAATATGTTACCGAATGATAAAATTTATGGTATCGTCTTTTTCTTAACCTTGCCACATTATGATGCAGTTACAGGCTATGACATGATGATGACCAGTATGCACCGCATGGCAAGAGAATTAAATGGACATATTTTCGACTCAAATCGCAACCAATTAACCACGCAATTAGAAGAAGATTTGCGAGAAGCGATTAAATCTTTTGTTGAACAAGAAGACTAATTGAACCATTTTTCTTTTAGAACCTGTTCATGATTAATTTTTTTAGGCAAAAATGAGATAAATCGCTAGCTTTTCAAGGAAAAAACGCAGGTTGATAGTCATTCTATCAAGCAAGTTTTTGACGTAGAAAAGCAAGATTTAGCCATTTTTGGCAAAAAAGCAATTATTTTTAATCAAATATTCTACAAACATACCAAAGCATAATTAATTGTGAACAGGTTCTTATATAATAAGGTGCATTTAGCACCTTATTTCACGCTCACCATACGATAGGACATGATGATGACCATTCAACAACAAATGCAACAACTTATTCAACTCATCAACCAGCATAATCATGCCTATTATGTGATGGATAATCCAACCATTTCCGATAATGAATATGACCATTTATTTCATCAACTCAAAGCCTTAGAACAACAATATCCAAATGAAATACAAGAAAATAGTCCAACCCAACGTGTGGGTGGAGAAGCCTTAAGCAAATTTGAAAGCGTTACTCATACTGTGCCTATGTTATCATTGGGCAATGTGTTTAATTATGATGAATTAAAAGCCTTTGCTCGCCGTGCGGAAGAGCGTTTGCCAAATCAAACTTTAACCTATGAAGTCGAATTAAAATTAGATGGGCTTGCCATTTCTTTACTGTATGAACACGGCGTTTTAGTGCGTGGTGTAACACGTGGTGATGGAGAAACTGGTGAAGATATTACCCATAACGTCAAAACCATTCATAACTTACCACAAAAACTATTAGATGTATGTGAAATAATTACTTCAAGAAAGAAAATAGTATATCCTAATCGATTAACTAAAATCAGAACAAAAAAAGTTAGAGTAAAAAAGAAAAGATTATTTTTGTTTAGAAAAACAAAATTAAGATTTGTATTTGAGGATGTAAATATTTTAAAACAACAATTTGTATCTATACCAAAATTGTTAGAAGTGCGTGGCGAAGTCTTGATGCCTAAAGCAGGCTTTGAAAAGCTCAATGCCGAACAGCAACGCAAAGGCGAGAAAACCTTTGCTAACCCACGCAATGCAGCAGCAGGCAGTTTACGCCAACTTGACCCTAAAATTGCCAGTAGCCGACCATTAGCCTTTTATGCCTATGGGATTGCCCAATGTGAACCCCATCACGGGTTAAACAGTATGAATGAGAGTTTACATTGGTTAAAAACATTAGGGTTTGAAATTGCAGAACGTCAATTTTTATGCCAAAGTATTGAAGATGTTCAACATCGCTATGAACAAATTCAGCAGGAACGCCCAAATTTAGCCGTTGAAATTGATGGCATGGTCGTTAAGGTCGATAATTTACAACAACAAAAACAATTAGGCTTTTTAAGCCGTGAGCCACGTTGGGCGGTTGCTTACAAATTTCCTGCTGAAACTGCACTCACACAAGTCGAACAAATTGATTGGCAAGTCGGACGTACTGGCACATTGACCCCTGTTGCACGTTTAACGCCTGTATTTGTGGGCGGAGTAACGGTATCGAATGTAACATTACACAATATTGGTGAAATTCACCGCCTTGATGTGCGTGTAGGCGATACCGTGAGCGTCTATCGTACGGGTGATGTCATTCCAAAAGTTGGAAAAGTATGGCTAGAATTCCGCCCAGAAAATACGCAAATGGTCGAATTACCAAGCCATTGCCCGACCTGTGAATCCCCAGTTGTCATGCCAGAAGGTGAAGCCTTGGCTCGTTGTTCAGGGGGCTTGTATTGTGCATCACAACGGATTGAAGCGATTCGCCATTTTGTTTCTCGTAAAGCAATGGACATTGAAGGCTTAGGCGACCGTTGGGTCGAATCCTTATTACACTTAAATTTATTAAATAATGTTGCGGATATTTACCAATTACATCAACATCATGAAAGCCTATTAAGTATCGATAAAATGGGCGAAAAATCGGTACAAAATTTATTAGATGCGATTGAACAAAGTAAAAAAACAACCTTACCACGTTTAATTTATGCTTTGGGGATTCGTGGCGTAGGCGAAACGACCGCACGAATGTTGGCACAACAATTCCAAACTTTTGATGCTTTACGCCATGCAGACATGGACAGTTTGAAAAAAACGCCTGATGTGGGCGACATTACCGCAGAATGGATTTTTGATTTTTTCCAAGCAGAACATAATTTAGAAGTGATTGACAAATTATTGAATGCAGGCGTGCAATTAGAAACCTTAGTTGCTCCCACACGTCAGCCATTAAATGGAGAAAGTTGGGTCGTAACAGGTACACTTGCCAGTATGGGACGAGATGAAGCCACACAAAAACTCCAAGCACTTGGAGCAAGAGTGAGCGGAAGTGTGTCCAGTAAAACAAAATGTGTCGTTGCAGGTGAAAAAGCAGGCTCAAAATTAGAAAAAGCAGAAAAATTAGGCATTCAAGTGATGAATGAACAGCAATTTTTAGCGATGTTGCGTGAATATGAAGGTGAATCATGACTGATGAAGTATGTCAAGATTTAAACCTGTTAGCAGAATCGGGCTTAATTGATATTCAATTTGCCAATTTTGGACAAAGCGTGGTCTTAAGTTTTTGTCAGCCTGATGGTTCGCCATTGGGGCATTTAATCTGTCATGATATGTTACAGTTTGAATATATTGACCCTGATTTTCATCAAGCAAAAACATCACAACAAATTCAAGGGTTTAGTCATTATGTGCCTAGACTCTCTGTCCAAATGCAAGATGGTCATTATCTCTTTGATTTTCAGCCGTATATTTCACTTAAAGTGAGATGTAAAGATTATGAAGTGATGTTAAGTGCAAATGATTCTTAATTTTTTGGTGATAAAATCAACATTAAACATCACATTCAACGGCTTTTGTTGGGTATTTTGTATAACATTATCGACATTATTCTAAAGACTATTTATACTTAAGGCTTTTAAACTTAGGTCAATCAAGATTGGGGAATTTACCATGATTTCTGTGGGCATTGTCGGCGGTACAGGCTATACGGGTGTAGAATTATTACGTTTATTAAGTCAGCATCCACAAGTGCGTGTCGATGTCTTAACTTCTCGTAGTGAAGCTGGAAAACGCATTGACCAGATGTTTCCCAATTTGCGTGGTTATTGCGATTTAGTTTTTTCAGATTTAGATGTAGAAAAATTAAAAGCGTGTGATGTGGTCTTTTTTGCTACACCGCATGGCGTTGCGATGAGTTTTGCCGAAGAATTGGTCAAAGCTAATACCAAAATTATCGATTTAGCGGCGGATTTTCGCCTACAAAATTTACAACAATTTGAGCAATGGTATAAATTAAAACACAGTTGCCCTGATATTTTAAAGCAATCGGTCTATGGTTTAACCGAGTTAAACCGTGAGCAAATTAAAACGGCTCAAGTGGTTGGTAATCCGGGGTGCTATCCAACGACTGTACAATTAGGGCTTGCTCCCTTATTAAAGGCAGATAACGCATTAATTCGTACAGATTCGATTGTGATTGATGCAAAATCAGGCATTTCAGGAGCAGGGCGTAAAGCTGAAGTGGGAATGTTGTTTAGTGAAACATCTGACAGTTTTAAAGCCTATGGCGTAGCAGGTCATCGCCATCATCCTGAAATTGTAGAAGCATTAGAACGTATTTCAGGTCAGCAAGGGGCATTTGCTGGTTTAGTGTTTGTTCCGCATTTAGTGCCAATGATTCGTGGTATGTTAAGCACCATTTATGTGGATTTAACAGAAGCAGGTCAAACCTGTGATGTACAAGCCTTATATGAACAATTCTATGCAAATGAAGCATTTGTCGATGTAATGCCTGCAGGTAGTTTACCTGAAACACGCAGTGTGCGTGGAGCAAATCATTTACGCATTGCCTTATATCGTCCAACACCAAGTAAATTAATTATTATTGTGGTACAAGATAATTTGGTGAAAGGGGCATCAGGTCAAGCCATTCAAAATATGAATTTGATGTTCGGTTTACCTGAAACCACTGGTTTAACCCATATTGCACTACTTCCTTAAGGTGCTATTTTTTGGAAAATGATTGGGTTATAGACTAATGTTTAGGAATATAACCTATAAATTTAATCATTTAGAGTATTTTATTTTATGAGCAACTCAACACAAACAGATAATTCATCAACTTCAAAAAAACCGCCATTTATTAAACGTCATATGGTGGTGTTAGTGGCTTTGTCCCTTGGGTTGATTGGTAGTTTTGCTTTAGGGCATATGGTCGGTCATCGTCAAGGTTTAACCGCCATCGGCTTAGAAGCAGACGCAAAACAATTAAATGAAATTGTAAAACAACAAAAAAATGATTTAGAATTAATCAGTAAACAATTTAACAGTACAGTACAAGAGCGTGATGTTGCAGTCAGTAATGCCAATAAATTTTATCAAGCATTTAATGATGAAAAAGCCCGTACCACACAATTAGAATCGATGAATACCATGTTTACAGATTTATTGCGTGAACGTGGGGGCGTTGATTTAACAGTACAAAATATTCAAGTCAAGCCTTTACCAGATAATGCCTTTGAATATGCAGTCGATTTAGTGCAAATTAGTCCAAAAAATACGCCTGCTCAAGGGAGTGTGGAATTACGCTTAATTCGTAGTGGTGAAACATTGGCGATTCCAATGGAAAATCGCTTATTTAAATTTAATACCTATGAGCGTTTAACTGGACGCTGGACAATGCCAAAAGACTTTAAACCTGATTTTATTGAAGTACGTTTATTAGGCATTGGGGTAAGTGCCCCTGTAGTACGTCGTTTTAGTTGGCGACGTGGTAAAGAAACTGTCCCAGCATCACAAGTGATTTCTGAAATTCCACAAACCAAAGCCAATGCCAAATAAGGAACTGGAAGGGAACTATGGAACAGATGATGACTTTTTGTTCGGTGCGTATGATGGCAAACGACCATCATTCTCATGATGATGGGGGTGATGTTGCCGTTTTAACCGCAAAACCTAAACTCAAACGTCCGCCCTTATATGCTGTTGTATTACTCAATGATGATTTTACCCCAATGGATTTTGTGGTGAATATCTTACAGGAATACTTTGCCCTTGATGCTGAACGAGCAACAGAAGTCATGCTTGCGGTACATTATCGTGGTAAAGGGATTGCAGGCATTTATGCCAAAGATATTGCCGAAACCAAAGCCAATCAAGTGGTACAACACGCACGAGCAGAAGGTCATCCATTACAATGTATCGTTGAATTAAACGGTGAATAAGGAAGGGGTTGCAACAGCGACCCTTTTTTGCTCATAAAATAAAGTTGAGAAAAAGATATGTTAAGTTCATCATTAGAAAATTGTTTAACAATTCTCGTTGATTTTGCTGAAAATGAAAAACATGAATATTTAACCATTGAGCATTTATTATGGGGAATTTTACACGATAACAAACTTGAAACCTTTTTAACCGCCTGTAAGCTCAATCTACAACGATTTGAACACGACCTGACAGAATATATTAATGAAAATACGCCACGTTATTATGGCACATTTCGTGAGCCACAACCAACCGAAGGATTTGACCGAGTATTACAACGAGCGATTTTCCGTGTACAAGCACAAAGTGCAACAAAATCTCGTCAAGTCAATGAAATGGACGTGCTTTTATCCATCTTTATGGAGCAAGAAAGTTTTGCGTGTCTGCTGTTAGAACATCATCACATCACACAAGCAACCGTCAAACAATATTTAACTGATGGTACAATTTTATTAGAAGATTCAACCGAACAACCGATTCATGACATTTCCTTTGATGATGAAGAACTTGAAGGACATCAGCAAACAGCCTTAGCACAATACACCCATAATCTCAATGAACAAGCAAAACAAGGCAAAACCGACCCTTTAATTGGTCGAGAACA
>JBHACK010000108.1:0-25858 GCA_041854545.1 Acinetobacter sp.
CATTTGTATCATGAGTTCCAAGATGACTTGTTAGATATGTTTGGTGCAAGGGTAACAGAAGATGAATTACGCTTTACCCATATTGATGACCATGATTCTAAAATTGCATCTGCTAATGGTAAATTGCGTGAGATTCAAAATGGTTTAAGTTTTATCTCTGGTTTAAGAAAAGATAAAGATGGTCAGTTACAGGAGTTTTATTTACCTGTATATGGTGCTAAGAATGACCGTATGCACTATGAACCAAATATCTTTAACTTCCAAACCAGTAAAGTTCATCGTGCATTGGCAGAGTTAGAGAATTTCAAAAATGAAATTGATATTACTCAAGCCAAGATTATTGATAATAATCACTTGGTTTATAGTCAAGAGATGTTCTTTGATGAACAGGGTAAAACAACTGATTTAACTCGTTTCTTCCGTGCATTAGCTGAGAACTTAGAGGGTAGTGAGAAATTTGTAGAAAGCTATGGTGATTTAAGTAAGCGTTATGCAACTGGTTTTACTGTAGATAAAATGCAAAGTAAGGATTTCTTACCTGCATTTGTTGCTTACATGAATCAGGATATGGTTAAACAAGCTGTATTTGCAATGCAAGTATTATTAGCTAATCCAAATACATTAACTACTGAACAAGTACAAGCAATTAAAACCTTTGTTGATAAAGGTGATATGGGTGCTAGTTCATTCCGTGCTTTAGTAGAATACACTAAATTCATTACTGCTGTTCAGCAGAATAAACCTTTTATTACTTCTTTTGGTTTAGGCTCTGATGGTGTTAATAATGGTTCAGGGTTTAGTTATATCTTAACTGGTACATCTGATATTAATGATGTCTTTATGATGCAAGTAGGGGTAATTCCTAAAGCAGATAATGAAGAGAATCAGTTACAGAGTTATTTTGATACTCGTTTAGATAGTAATATTGGTGATTATTATGAGGGCTTTGGTCGTTTATTAAAAACTATCTTTAAAAGTATTGAAGAACAGGGTGAATACGAACATAAAGATAATAGAATTGTTGTAGATGAAAAACTTCTTAATACAGTTTTATCTTTACACCCATCTGCAACTAAACGTAAATTAACTAAAGATGTATTAATTCCTTTTGGCTATAGTGCAGGTTTAACTCGTATTATTCAAGTATCATTTGACCGCTTTATGTCTGATATTAAGAATACTCAAGTTGAATTAGCAAAGACACATATTAAAAATGAAGAAGATTTTGCACAAGGTAAAATCTCTGAAGATGTGTACAATAAAACCAAAGAAGATAATGATAAGAAAGCATTTGAATTTACTGAATCAATGAAAGTGATTTTAGGTAATAATTATCAATTACCTAAGTATGAAGATATGCTAAAACAAACTATCTCTAAAGAAGATATGGATAAGTTTAAATTAGCTTATGATGATACTTTAAAACCTATTATTGATATTGGTTTAAATCAATATGCAGATAAGTTTATTGAAGCACGAAATCAGAATATTGCTAATCATCAATCTGCTTATGTGATGTATGCAAAAATGCGTAAAGCAGTTTTTGATAATGCGATTGCTAAACGTAAAGAGCAATTAAGCAAAGAGATTCAAAAGCAATATCCTGATTTAAAAGGTGCTAAATTAAATGAACGTGTTAATGCTTGGTTTAATGAGCAAGGATTTACTGCAACTGAATTAGATGCGATTGAGCAACAAGTAAATGACTTAGTACCTAAGATTGATAACCCTTATGTGGTAACAAGCCAAGAAGATGAATCTGATAGAGATAGTGCATTCCATCTTTATGATAGGGGTTATAAATTAGTAAATGACGGTGTTACTGAATCTCAAGGATTTGTGGTAAATGCAAAAGGTTATTTACAGAGTATTACTCGTAAATTACCTACACAAGTTACTGAGATTTTAAAAGTAGGTGTTACTGCTAACTCTCAACAGATTCAAGGTTCTGATGCTTATGTAGCAGGTTATGTATCTGCTTTAGGTGGTGAAGTTAATATTAATATCCATGATGCTCAAATATCAGGTTTAAAGAATTATTTAAAAATGGTTGAGATGCAAAATAAAGCATTCTTTAATGCTGTTGCTCAATATCATTATAACTTGGTTTCTATGCAACCTGTATTACAAGGTTTAGAAGCTATTAATAAGTTAAGTAAAGAATTACCTACTGAATTATTTAATGATACTAAAGCAGAAATATTTGCTGAAATCTTTATGAATATTGCTCGTACTCATGATATGCAATCATTACAAGCAAGTTTATTTGAGTTTCCTGAAGATGTTAAATATAAAGAAGATAAATTAGTTTATTTAACTGCTGAGTTTATTTCTAATCCTGAATTAGCTGATACTTTAGTTTATCCTTTGGTTTTAAAAGCAATTCATACAGCAGGTAGTTTAGATTTAAATAAGATTGAGATTCTTAAAAAGCAATATGCAATTCATCAATATGCAGGTGAAGATGGTCAGTATTATTTAACTGATGCTGATTTTAAATTATTAGATACTCAAGCCAAAGAGATTACTACTTTAATGAATGCTCTTGAGAGTAATCTTACTGGTTTAACCACTCTTAATATTGGTCAGACAGTAAGTGATTTTGAGAGCGGTAAATTAAATCAACAGCGGGTACAAACCAAGCGTGTTGAGAGTAACTCAACTCAAACTATTAATATCTGGAGTACAGAAAAGAATGGCTATGGGAGTTTATCTAACTTAGCTTTAAGACCTTTTATTAGTAAAGATAATAGACATTATTACTCTGTTGAACACGCATATCAAACTTGGAAATCAGGTACATTTGATGAAGATACTTATAATAATGCTAGTTGGTCTAAAGGCAATATTAAAATTAGTGGTACTCGTAAAGCCAATACAAAAACTAATATGAGATTAATGGAAGATTTAATGCGTGAATCTTTTAATCAAAATCCTAAAGCTAAGGAATTATTACTTTCTACTGGTTCAGCTACTTTAACTCATACCCAAGATAGAGGTGTGTGGGCTAAAGCATTTCCTGATTTATTAATGAAACTTCGTCAGGAATTTAAGGAAAGTCAAACCAATAGTAATCAAGAAATTGTTACTAATAATGATAGTGGTAATACTGGTTATGGTAAGCAGGTATATACTGGTAATACTCGTAGTGAGAGCAGTAATATTAGTTATACACGTTATGATAATAATGGTATCTCTTCTTACGTCTTTAGTAATGGTTTAGTAAAACAAGTACCTACTGGGTTAATTGGAAGAAATTTAAGTGTTACAAGCAATACGTTTAAAGATTTATTTAGTCAAATTAAGATGTCTGACTTTTCAAAACGTTTAATTGAGAATCAATTTAAAATAATGGATTTTCAGTTCTATGATGTATTTGTAAGTTTTGTAGGTAAAGATGACTCTAATCTTGACCATAGTAAACGTGAGTATATTAATTCACTCAAACCAATAGCGACAAGTTTTAGCAACGAATCAGCTAACGATATTGTTTTCAATTTATTAAATGATGCAGATGTTGATACTGCTGAAGTTATATCCCATGAGTTTGTACATTCATATACTACTGTTGGTTTAAAGAATCTAACAGGTATTCCACTTTATGATAAAGCAAACAACTCTGAGATGAGTAGTGTATTAAAAATTATACATGATATTACTCGTAATATTTATCAAAGTGATATTGTACAAAATGACCCTTATTTAAAACATCATATTAGATATGCAGGAACTAATTTTGCTGAGTTAGTAACAGTATTGCGTTCTCAAGAAAAGGTCTATAATACAATTAAACAAATTCCTACTCATTATGTAGCAAGTTATTCTCCATTTATGGTTTATGCACATAAGGAATTAGGTACACCACTTACAGCAAGTAACTTAGCTGAAGTTATAAATATTATCACGATGGAATTAGCATCACATGAGCTATCTAAAGCTAAGTTAGCTAAATTACCACATGATGAATATATTCGTCAGCAACTTAATCAATCTAAAGAAGAGTTAGGCACTAATTATGACTTACTTTCACGAACACTTCAAAGCATCTCAAGATATGGTGCAAACCACTATATCCAACATCAAGGAAGCACCACATCTGTCCAAAGAACAGAAACAATGGTTGATACAGCAAGTACCTCAAATGACAATGGGCGAAATGATGGAAATTTGGGAACAGTATCAGGTAGGGGGATTCTTTCTACACAAGAATCAGCTAAACCAAGCAAAGTAGTTGTAGCTACATCAAACTATACACTTGATAAAGTAAATAATGCTAAAGATAAATTTGTATTTGTCTTTGGTGATAATGTTGCTCGTACAGGTAAAGGCGGTCAAGCTGTTATTCGTGATAGTAATAAAGCGATTGGCTTGGTTACTAAGAAATTACCTGCAACAACAGAAAATGCTTATTTTACAGATATTGAGTTAGAGTCTAATAAACAATTAATTGATGCTGATATTAATATCATTAAGCAAAAAGCAAATGGTAAAGTATTGGTATTCCCTAAAGGCGGTATTGGTACTGGATTAGCTAAATTAAAAGAGAAAGCACCTAAAACATTTGCTTATTTAAATCAACGTTTATTAGATGAGTTTGGTTTTGATAATGTAAATGGTGTGATTGTAGATAAACAACAACTCTCTTTGGATTTAAACCAAGAGAGTAATATCAATACATCTATTGAATTAGAGATAGAGAAACTATCATCTAAAGGAAATGAGCAAGAGATTGGATTAGCTAAGTTAATCTTAAAACATTTAAATCAAGTTAATGGTCAAGTTCAATTTAAGTTTATTCCTGATGTAGTTGTAGATAATCAGTCTGTATTAGGTGCTTATGAGTTTGAAACCAATACTATTGAGATTAATAGTAATGCTTGGAATAAGTTAAATGCTCAACAGAAGATTGGTTTATTAATCCATGAAATGTCCCATGCAATGACTGAAACAACATTGCAATATGATGGTCAGAATCTATCAGCAGAACAGAAGAAAGCATTAGAGTATCTTAATGATGCTTATACAAAAGTAAAAGCACAGATTGATACAAATGATGAGTTCCAAGTGTATGCAACATCTAATCTTGCTGAGTTTATTGCTCATGGTATGTCTGATAGTCGTATTAGAAATCTTATTGCTAACCATACTCGTATTACTGGATACAGTTACAAACTCATTGAATCATTAAAATCATTTATTGATAATGTATTTATATTCTTTGGTTTTAAGAAGAATACCAATGAGTTTAGACGTTATACTGCATTTGTTGATGCTGTAATGAAGTTAAATGCTCAATATGATGTTAATAAAGTTGTTGCTGTTAAACGTGCAAGTAAACATAGTACGCAGTCAGTAAACGATATGTCTTTTGCTGATGTATTAAAGAATCTTGACCATAGTCATGTTGCAAATGAACATAATGATTATTTAGATACTTTGACAGAGATAGTAGGTAATTTCTATGAGAAACATACTGACTACCAAAGTAAGTTACAACGTAGTTTACACAAGGTAAAAAGCAAAGCACTTAATTCAGGATTTAAACTTTCTGATAAAGAAGTACGTTTAATTGATGTCATGGAGATTGTTGTTCCTGAGTTATTGAAAGAACAAGCAGGTACAATTCAAGCCAATGAATTAAGTAAGCTGTATGAGAGTATTATCACTCATTACCCTACAGCAGAATTGTTCTATGATAACTTTGACCAGTTATCTAAAGCTGAACAAGGTTTATTACGCAAGAAGTTTAATTATGTCTTTGGTAACAAGGGTAATCATGACCGTAAGCATCGTTTCTTTATCATGGCTTTAGTAAGTGATGAATTTAGACAGATGATTGCTAAACCAAGAAAACAAATTAAGAGTAATCCTAAATCTTGGTTTGATAAGTTAATGTCTTGGTTTAGTAAAGGATTCTTTGTATTGACTAAGCGTTATTGGGGTAGTCGTAATGATACTGTTGTACGCAATATTATGGCTCGTTTAGGTCAGATTGATGCTGAGAACCGTCATCGTTTAGAGAAGACTTTTGATAAGATATGGAATACCTCTCTTAAACCAATGGGTAAATTAAATAAGATTACAACATCTATTATTGATTTTGTATTTAGTAAAGTAGGTAACAGTTATGATAGTAAAAATGCTGTATCTTCTCTTATTAATTCAGCTACCCATTTAGGTAAAACTGCTTATATTCACGGTGCTAATATCTTCTCTAAAGTAACGGCAAATGTTGGTAGTAAATGGGCAAGTTATGAAAGAAGACCTTTATCTCTCATTGCTGAAATAGCGAATGAAATGGATTGGTCTAGTAATATGGCTAAGTTTACAGATTACTTTACTCGTATTACACAGAAGATTGCTCAAGACCGTGCTAATGAAGACCGTTCTAAACGTACAGAGATTGCAGGATTATTTAGTAAAGAGTTATCTACTGAAACTAAGACTGCTGTTTCTTATGTGTTATTGCGTAGTGATGTAAGTAGTTTACTGGAATACTATAACAAAGCTAAAACCAAGAAGTTAATTACTTCTAAAGAAGAACGTGCAAGAGAGATTGAGTATTTAGAAACTTTAATTTCAGAGAATGTGAATGGGAATGATATTCTTATTCAAACCAAAACACTTGCTTACTATATGGTAACTGAACAAGCTAAACGTGATTTAGTAAAAAGTCCTACTGCAATTGCTATGGGATTAGGCTCAAGTTATCAGTTAGATTCTATAGAACAAGTAGATGAGTTATTAGTTCAACAGATTGATAAACTCGCTACATTGTATGCGATTAACTATAACAGTAATCATCATCTTGGTTTAGTCAATGAGTTAATGGATACTCAAGCTGATGCTGTAATGCAGATGTTAAATATTCATAAAGATTTAGTGAATACTGCTAAACAAGATTTTGCATCAAACCCTTTAAACTTTGCTAAAGGCTACTTACCACAAGAAACTAATCCTTATCGTTCTTTGGCTTTTGCTAGAAATGATGATGAGATTGTAGAGATGGAAAAGCAAGGTTGGGAACGTGTATATAATGATTATTTAATTAAGGATTCATCAGATAATACAGAAGACCGTGTATTGATGTTCCATAAAGATATTCATTATAGAAACTATGTGAGTGGTAGTTTGGATATGTATGAAACTTCTGCTAAAGGTACAGAAGTATATAATGCTCAAGACTATATGGAGATTAACCGTGTAGCTAAAGAGCATTATGAAGAACGTCATAATCGTAATAGCGTTGTATCTTATAAAGACTATGACCCTGCTAAGCTACCTAATGCTATGGTTGCTACTTATGATACTGATGGTACTATTGCAAATTATCATTATGAGATGTCAGGTTTCTTGCGTGATAGTTACTTAGAACGTAATAACGATTTCATTGGTTTATTGGCTATTTATGCAGGAAACCAGTTGTATAAATCTAATATCATTCCACATCAAGTTGAGTTAGCTGATGGAATCTATAAGGACTTTGAGAGAAATTATAATAAAGAACCACATCAATTTATTGTAATTGACCCTGAGTCTAATAATCCTGAGTTACTTCGTGTATGGCGTATGATTCCATATCCATTTAGACAACGTATGCAAGAGTTACATGGGAATAATCGTATTGTGATTCGTGCAAGTATCTTTAATGCTACTTTTGGTTTCCGTAGTTACTCTTTGGCAGATATGTTTGATAAGTCTCCTGAGAATCGTAACTGGGTTGAGAAGTTATTTGTTGCTTTTGCGACATTGGTTTTAAAAGATAAAGCCAAAACAAGAATTGTTACCTTTGAGCGTATTTGGCAATGGTTTGTAGCACAAGCAAAAGATTTTATTGTAATTCGTAATCCACTTACATTGATTGCAAATATTCAAGCTAACTTCTTATTATTGATGTTACATGGTATCAATCCTGTACAGGCTTTAAAAGAGTTTATCTTTGCTTGGAAGAATGGTCGTAAGTATCGTTTGGATTATCAGAAATTAACGGATATTAATACGCAGATTCAAGCCAAAGGTAGATTATCTCATTTGCTTAAAGAGAAATCTCGTTTGGAACATGAGTTAGCAGGTAATCCTTTAGTTGATTTTATGAATGCAGGTTTGATGAGTACGATTGTAGAAGATACAGTTGTATTATCTGAAACCAAGCAATATGAATCTGATGGTATGCGTAAGATTAAAAAGCAATATCATAGAATCCCTGAGAAGTTACGCAGAGTATTTGATTATATTATGATGAATCCAAATACTGAACCATATAAGTTTATGGCTGATGCTACTCAGTTCTCTGACTTTGGTGCTAAAGTAGTGCTTGCTAGACATTTACAATCTAAAGGTATGTCCTTAGAGAATGCAATTATGCAAGCACAAGATAACTTTATTAACTATGATATTCCTACTTCTCGTGGTTTGGATTATATGAATAGTATGGGGTTATTTATGTTTACCAAGTTCTTCTTACGTTTCCAAAAGGTATTGTTTAATCAGTTGCATAAGAATTTAGCATCTGTTGTTTTACAACATTATTTGGTAGAAAGTACAACGAATATGGCAGGTATTCTTGACCCATCTATTATCTTACGTTTTGGTAATAACCCATTTGAATTAGGTGCATTCTCTATTATTCCTGCATCAGGGGATATTGCAACTGTTGATGCTCTTGGTTCAGTATTTTAGCTAACTCTTTACCTGTAGGGTTGTAGTAGGTGTTAATCAAGGTCTTTATATCTTTATGCCCTGTGATTTTAGCTAGTATCTCTACAGGTAATTTGTATTGATGTACAAAGCGTGTAATAGATTCGTGTCTTGTATCATGGAATTTTATGATTCCATTTAAACCAACACGATGTAAATTACGTTGCCATATTAATCTAAATGAGTTTGATGTATGGGGGATTATGTATGAAGTAGGTGAGTTTGATTTAGGTAGTACGCTAAGTAATTGCTTAGCTTGAATGGTGAGTGGTACATCTCTTGATGTACCATTTTTTGTGATAGGTAGATGGAGATAGTCATCATGTAGATGCTCTGATGTGAGTTGTAGGATTTCCCCTTTTCTCAATGCTGTTTCTAGTGCAAAGAGAAATGACCAAGCTACATAGTGTCTTGGCTCTGTAGGTGTTTTTAGTTCTGTATAATCTAATCCAGTAAGTATTTTATCTATCTGTTCTTGGTTTATTCTTTGATGTCTTGGTTTTGGTTTCTTTGGTTTAGTGATTCCTGTAAATGGATTTTCTTCTAAGATAAATAATTCATGACAAGCAAAGTTAAAGACTGAACTGTATAAGCACATCTGTCTTTGTACTGTTCCTGTTGTTACTTTTTCTAATCTTTGGTTTCTCCATAATGCAATATCTTTTCCTTGTATGTCTTTAATAGGCGTATGTGCAAGTGTTCTCCAGTATTTAATAAATGCTTTTCTTTGTTGTTTAATAAAGCTATATCCACGCATTTGTTTACCTACTTTAAGTATGTATAAATCAAAAAGAGTAATGTAGGTAATGTTTGATGTAAATTCTTCTCCATTTAATAGACGTAGTTCTATGAGTTTTTGATTAGCCCATACTTCACATTCTCTTTCTGTAGGGAATGTTGATACATATCTTTGGTTCTTGTATTTAACTTCTATACGCCATGTATTTCCACGTTTAATTGGTTTCTGCATAGTACACCTTATCTATATCTTCCGCCACCAAGTGAATTGAAAGTATGGTGGCGATATGTGAATTTAGGTGCAATATAGCTTATTTTTATAGGTGTTTAAACGGTTTCATAAACAATAAAAAAGACTTACATTTCTGTAAGTCTTTGAAATATGGTAGGCATATCCAGACTCGAACTGGAGACCTCTACGATGTCAACGTAGCGCTCTAACCAACTGAGCTATACGCCTGTATGTCCGCTATTCTAACAGAAAAAAATGAGAAATCAAGTTTTTTTCTGCTGTTTTAATACAGATGCACACGCTTTCATCAATTTTTGAAATTGTTGAACATCATTTGGCTGTGGTTGTTCCGCATAATGCACACGTTGATAAATCAAAATTACATCTTGAAAACAGCTTGCCGATGATTCGGCTTGTAACCGTTTTATCCACGCTTGAAAACTTTCACCTGTTTGTTGTTGCAACTCCTGTGGAAGTTTATGATTGAATTGATAAATTGCATATTGATAAGGCGTAAATTGTTTACGTTTTTGATATTGATACCATAAATAAAATAAGCCCATCACCATCACAATTAAAATAAAGATGGTCAAAACATAATCTTGTATTGAATTTAAGCCCCATTGACTTAAACTTTTACGTTGTTT
Organism: Acinetobacter sp.; assembly: GCA_041854545.1. Lineage (GTDB taxonomy): Bacteria > Pseudomonadota > Gammaproteobacteria > Pseudomonadales > Moraxellaceae > Acinetobacter. Next base: position 10,315 of record JBHACK010000108.1, read on the forward strand.
ATCAACATCATAACCAACAACTTTACTTTGCCATTGATAGCTTGCATAATCGCTCCAAATTTGTAATTTTTGCGATACGCTAAACTGAAAATATTTTAGACCTGTGGCATTTTCACCTAAAACGCTTTGTTCCGTATCAATATAACCTTGCATACCGTTATCAATACGGTTTGGAGCGATGATTGCGGTAGGGTCAATGCGTACCCAATGTTGATTTAACCACACTTCAGACCACGCATGAGCATCTAACTGGCGAACTTCCCAACTTTGTTGGTCAGGTGCAAGCTGTCCGCCTTGATAGCCAATCACCACACGAGCAGGAATGCCCACATATCGCATCATCATGGTAAAACTAGACGCATAATGCTCACAAAAACCTTGTCTTGATTGAAATAAAAAATCATCAACACGATTTTCACCCAACAAAGCAGGTGTAAGGGTATAGCTAAAATTATGTTGCTTATACCAATTTAAAACTAACTTAATGTATTCTTGTGGATTTTGTTGGCTTTGTTGCCATAATTGTTGAGCCAATGCTTGAGCTTGAGTATCTTTAGTTTGCACAAATTGCGTATTGATAGGGCGTGTTTTTTCTTCAAATGCTAAACTTTTATCCGTTTTAAACCATAAAAAATCAATCGGTTGTATCGATTGAACAGGGCGTTTAGACATCACACTACCATCTGCAAATAGGGCATAACGGCGAGATGCAGGCACAGAATATTCTAAAAACATAATCCAACGCTGGTCAGGCTGGGCATTGAGATATTGATAAGCAATTTGATTTTTATCTCTAGGAAATTCATTGGGTTGCACTTCGGGCGGATGCAAAGGACGTGTCCATTTTTTACCATCATAATGGTCAAGCACCATCGCTCGCCAATACAACTCTTGACGTGCAGGCAGTTGTTGCATATCCCCTAAAATACGAAATGCCAATTCTGATGATTGCGATAATTCAGCAATATCCCCTGGAGACATCGAATCGCTCATGCCTGTTGTGGCTTTTTGGCTTGGAATTGGAATTTGCCAAAATGGCGGAAAACGTGGAAAGAAAATAAATAAAATTAAAAAGAAGGGCGTAGCAAATGCTAAAAATTTTAAAATATGTTGAATATCTTGTTTTAATGAAATTGTTTTTTGTTCTTGACGTAAAAAATCACTGGTTTGGACACGATATAATCCAATAAAACAGCCCATTAAACTCAATAACACTGCTACAGTCATTAAAAAAGATTGACTATGTAAAAATAAACTTGCACTCACAAATAAAGCAAAATTAAAAATCACAAGAATATCACGGCGTTTTTTTAATTCAAACCCTTTTGCAAATAAACATAAGGTTAAAAAAGAAGTCCCAGCTTCAACGCCTAAAAAAGTTTTATATTGAGTGTAGATAATTCCTAGCCCCAATAAAAATACAAAAAATTGTAAATAAGGATAATGTTTAAACTGCTTTTTACGATATTGAACAATAATAAAAATAATAACCGCAAAGAAAATAAAACTTAAAGCATAAGAAATAAAAAATGCTTGAGCCGTTGCAATCATTGTTAAAATTAAAATCACGGCTAATTGAATCGAACGGTCAATGACTGAAGATTCATCTACAGAGTTACGATTAAAAAAACGCATTTTTTATTCCTTTAGGCTTGAGCTAATAATATTTGAGCATCAACATAATGTTGATAACCACTACCATAAGGCAATTTTTGTTGTGGTAATTGCACGCTATAGGCTTGTTGCTCACGGTAACATTGTTCAATTAACCCCATCATTAAACTCAATTTTTCTTCATGCAATGGACTTGGCATTTGTTCATAAATAATATGGACTTGCTCTTGTTCGTGTAATTGCTCAAAGACTTTAACAAATAATCCTTGCCCTAAAGCCACTTGTTTCCATGAAACCGCTTGATATGAATCACCTTCTTTAAAAGCTCTTAATTCACGAAACTCATCTACATCAGGGGTAAAATCAGCATATTGTTGTTTATTTTCCAAACTTAATTGCTGAATTGCAGGAGCAATCCAAATCACTTGCTGATAATAAAAATAACTCCATGCTCTCACTAAACCAAATGGATAAATCGAATATACTTTGATACGAGAAAAAGAAAATGCTCCACGTTGTTTAGGTTGAGCATACAAGGTAATTTTCTGCTCTTTTTCTGTCATTAAAATACGTTGTAATGTATCTTCATATTCAATATATAAAAATCGTGGTGTTTTAATCTGTTGTTTTAAAATTAAATCCATGGCTAAAGGTTGATTGACTTGACCAACATCAGGGGGAATAATTTCAATATTTAAACCATGTAATTGTTTAAAGGTAAGATAAAAACTTAAACAGAATAAAGAACTAATTAAAAAGCAAAAACCTAAAATCAAGTTATTGCCATAATTCACCCCAAAAATAAAGGTTAATGCAACTAAACACCCATATAATAAGCCATATTGATAAACAAAAATTAAAATATCACGTTGCTTTAATTGCTTTTCTTTTTCAATCGCAAAACGTTTTTTTAACCATTGCTGATAACGAGAGCCGAGAAGTGCCATGCTCAATTAACCTTCAACGGCAACACGCATTAACAAGGCTTGACATTCCACAGCGGATAAACGCAAACGATGTCCAGCCACAGCAGAAAAGACTGCTTGCACATCTTCAGGAATCACAAAAGCACGTTTTTCAATCAAGGCATAACTTTGTGATGCTTTCTTCAAGGCTAACAAACCACGAGTAGAAAGCCCAAAATGACCTTTACGGCTTTCGCTTGCTAAACGTACCAAATAATCTAAAATGGCATCACTACAATGAATTTCATTAACACATTGACGTAAGTTTAAAACATCTTCTGCTTGGAATACAGGCACTAAATCTTTAAATAATTCACGGCGATGCTGTTGTTTTAATAATAATTTTTCTGCTGTTGGCGATGGATATCCTAAAGATAAACACATTAAAAAACGGTCTAATTGCGATTCAGGTAGGGCATACGTCCCACTTTGAAACAAAGGGTTTTGTGTTGCAATCACCCAAAACGGTTGGGGCAGAGCATAACGTTTTCCATCAACGGTAACGGCATATTCTTCCATTGCTTCCAACAACGCACTTTGCGTTTTTGGGCTAGAGCGGTTAATTTCATCAGCCAATAAAATTTGGGTAAAAATCGCCCCTTGTTTAAACTCAAATTGATGTTCTTTTTGATTAAATAAATTAAATCCAATGATATCACTGGCGAGCATATCATTGGTAAATTGAATCCGTTGAAATTGCAAGCCCGCTAAAATCGATAAAGCGTGCGATAATGTCGTTTTCCCTAAACCCGGTAAATCTTCAAATAACACATGACCATTTGCCAATAAACAACATAAAGAGAGTTTAGTTTGCTCAGGTTTATCTAAAATAAAATGATTAATTTGTGTTAAAAAATCATCAATCTTGGCAAAAAAAGGGGCAATACGTTGTTCAAGTTCAGTCATTGAAATACTCAAATTATTTTAAAAAATCGATAATTAAGTATAAAAATGATTATCATAAAATACAATGTCATTTTTTTTGTTAATGTGGATAAAAAATGTAAACCATGCCACAAGAGAAAGGGATTCAACAACAAAATTGCTATAATTTCAGCGAATCAACTGTGCTAAATTAAAGCAAATCAACAAACATATTCGAGTTATAATGATGAAAATAAATGTAATTTTAGCCATGATTGGCAGTTTAATATTTACACAACCTGCGTTTACTGAAAACCATTTACATCAACATCTTCACCAAAATAGCCCTGTGTTTGATGTGCCTGATTTAACAGGGGGAACAGGTTTTTTAGATGCTCAACAAGAGCGTTTAATTGGTGAAAAAGTCTATCGCCAAGTTCAAAAACAAATGCCTGTAATTCAGGACGCATGGCTTGAAGACCAATTAATGCTTGTTTTTTCACAGCTTTTAGCCCAAAGCCAATTAGGTGAGCCCATCGCCTTAATGCTGATTAATGACCCACAAATCAATGCGTTTGCAGTACCGGGGGGCGTATTTGCACTCAATAGCGGTTTAATCTTATCTGCCAAAAATATGGGGGAAGTAGCAGGAGTGATGGCACACGAAATCGCCCATGTTTCCCAACGGCATTACAGTCGCTCAAAAGAAGCCTTTAAAGGGCAAGGATTATTAGCCTTAGCTGGCATTTTAGTGGGGGTTGCGGCAGCCAGCCAAGGTAATGCCGAAGCAGGAACAGCGGTCATGATGGGGTCGCAAGCGATGTTATTGGATAAGCAATTAAGTTATAGCCGAGACCAAGAGCGAGAAGCTGACCGCATTGGTATGCAGTATCTTTATACCGCAGGTTATGACCCACATCACATGGCAAATTTCTTTGAAACCATGCAACGAGCAAGCCCACAAATTGGCTATTTACCAGATTTTTGGCTGACACACCCTTTAACCAGTGAGCGAATGAGTGAATCTCGCTTGCGTGCCAATCAATATCCGAAACGTCAAACTCGGTTACAGGAAAATACAGATTTTGAATTAATTCAATATTATAGTAGCGTTTTATCTCGCAAAACTGCAGAAATGCAACTGGTACCTTTGGCAAAACAACACAATCAACCTGCGATGTTGGCATTATCTGCATATTATTTACGGAAAAATGAGTGGCAAAAAGCGGAAACATTATTAAAACAAGTAGAGCAGGAATATCAACATCATGTTTTATTTCAACTTTTAAAGGCAGATTTGCTGATTGCTCAAAAAAAATATCAACTGGCTTTAGATTTTATACAACCTAAAGTCAATATTATGCCTGAAAATCGTGCTTTAACCTATAAATTAGCAGAAATTTTGATTTTACAAAATAAGGGACAGCAAGCTCAATTTTTATTGTTACCATTTAGCCAACGTTATCCCCGTGATGTTCAAGTGTGGCGATTGTTACAACAGGCAAACCATCAAGCTAATCCAAGCGATTTTAGCACTATTCAAGTGTTAAGATATCGGGCAGAGCAGGAATATTGGTCAGGTCAGGAAGAACAGGGAATAAAATCATTATTGCATGCCCAGCGTTTGGCAAAAAAAAAGCAAAATCAGTCATTAATGTTGCGAATAGAAAGTCGGTTAAAACAAATGCAAGATGAACATCGAACGAAAATTTGATTTAAAGGTTTTCCTTTTTGGTTTGTGAAAAAGGAAAACCAATTTTACTGATAACAGCGAATATCACAGCGTAAAGTCAGTTTTTTTGGGCTTAGCTGAAGAAAAATTGATGATAATGTTTGGAATCATTTGCCTGATTTTTTTGATGATATAATTTCGCATAATGTACATTATGTTAAATAAAATATCTAAAAAACTGTTGTCTGCCAAACATTTTTTAACCACTCATATTTTTGATTAAAAAACCAATAAAATCAACCTAATACCTTAATTTTAAATCCCTTTAGTTTTTTTCTTTTCTGTTTGCTGTGTGCAATACCATGATGTCTTGTTTCTTCTATCGCTCAAAATGTGCTATCTTCTACTCGCCTTGATTATCATTTTTTTTGATGTTTTTAACTCGTGGTCGTTTTTTGCTCATATTGTTTATTTTTTATCAAAATAGTGGTATGATTAAATTTTTAGCACTTCAGGACGAAAAATGATGTCGCAAACTAACATTCATTTATTGCAACAAAATTACACAACGGTTTCAGCCGTTTATTTAAACGAAATTGAGATTGAAGAAATTTTATCCCTTGCTGAAGGCGAAATTGTATCCGATTATTATAAAGCATATACGTTTAAAGCGAATTTAGATTTACAGCTTAAAGTTGGTGATTTTGCGGTCGTTCACTCTCGAAATGCGTTGCAAGTCGTTCAAATTACACAAGTTGATGCTCAACCAAACCTTGATTTAAATGCGTCATTCCAATATAAATGGGTCGTGGATAAGGTGAATATTCAAGCATTTAAACAACGTATGCAAGAGCAAAAACAGTTTGAATTATTGCTTAAACAGTTAAATTATGTGGAACAACAGCACCAATTAGTTGAACGTTTGGAGCAAGCCAGTCAAAAAGATAGCAAACTTGCCGAATTATGGCAAAAATTGAAATCTTAAAAAATATCCCCTAAGACCTTAATTTTAGGGGATATTTTCATTTAAGATAAGTTTCTTAAACTTAATAATGGTGCAACTTTCCACAAGGTGCGTAATCGGTAACGTCCGATTAATCCGCATAACATTGCCATAAAGATAGGTAAAATCAACCAATATTGCCAATGTAATTGCCAAGCCATTTCCATTTTCCATGCCATAATAAAGGAAACCACTTCAGCAAATAAAATGGAAACAATGCCTGCCCCAAAGCCAATACTTGCCATTTCAAGGGTAAGATAGCGTTTTAATTGGGCTTGCGACATTCCAATCGCACGCAATAATGCGACTTCTTTACGGCGTTCGTCCATCAATACATTTAAACACGCCAATAGCACTAAAAATCCTGCTCCCATCACCAATAAAGCCAGTAAGCTGACTAACTGGGTAATCACATTTAAAATGCGTTTGACTTGTTCAAAAATGCCTTGAATATCAACAAAAACGGTCGTTGGAAATTGTTGAATCACACCACTCATTTGCGATTCTTGTGTTTTTGGGACATGGAAACTGCCTAAATAACTGCCTGCATTTTCATCTAAAGTGTTCGGTGAAAAGAAGAAAAAGAAATTTGGGCTAAAACTTTCCCATTCAACTTTACGCAAACTGACCACTTCCGCTGAAAATTTTCCTTCAGGTAATTCAAAGGTTAAGCTATCTCCGAGTTTGATGTTTAACTCTTTGGCGATATTTTCTTCTACAGAAACTTGATTTACTTGGGAAAAATTTGCTTTTCCTGCCGTAATCACATTATCTTGTGGAAAATGTTCACCTTGCGTTAAGTTTAATTCTCGGCGTAATGCTCCATGTTTTTTCTGTTCATCTGCAGTAAATGTATGTTGATTATGTGAAATTAAACGTCCCCGCACATTTGGATATAATGGGGTGCTATGCCAACCTTTCTGTTGTATGGTTTGTTGTAAGCGTTCTTTATCAAACGGCGGTAAACCATAGACAAATTGATTTGGCGTATTTTCAGGAAGTTGTTGTTGCCAACGTTGGATTAAATCGCCTTTTAATAAAAATAATACGCTCATCAAACTTAAACCTAAAGCTAAGGCAGTCATTTGTAAGCTAATTTTTGGTGGCTGACGTAACCATTGAGCTAAATGTGGATTATTTTTTAATAATTTAATGCTGATAAAAATAATAAAAAATAAAATCACACATAATAACGCTAATGCTCCAATAATAGATAAAGTTAAACCAATATTTTGCGTTAAATATAAGGTAAAAAGGGTTAAACTGAATAATCCAGTTAAACCAATCACCCAAGTTGCCATAGTATTTAATGTACCTTGACGTAATACTTGAATTGGCGGTACACGAGATAAATGTAAAATGCTTGGCAATACAAAACCAACCAAGACCATTAAACACGTGATAAAGGCATTTGGAATCGTAAAGGCTAAACTTTTTAAAATGGAAAATTCAAGTTGAATCTGTGGTAATAACACCATGCCCATATTCAATAAACTATAGCCAAAAATTACCCCAAAAATACTGCCCAATCCTGTTGCAATCACGCCAACAAACATTAATAATCCAACAAATGCTCCGATAATTTGCCCACGAGTTGCCCCTAAACAACGTAACATTGCAATATGGTCTTGTTGCTGGCGGATATATCGCTGACAAGTTAAGGCGATAGCAATGCCACATAGCAACAAGGTCAATAAATTAGCTAATTGCATAAAGGTTTCTAAGTTGCGAATCGGTCGCATAATGCGAGTATTACCATCATTCGCAAGGCGTAACCGCATGGGCGGTTGTACCGTTTCTTTAAATTTTTGTTGAAAGGCTTTAATGTGTTCAGGCTGACCTGCCATCAATAAACGGTAGTCTATACGACTGCCTGCTTGAATCGCATTGGTACGAGCAACATCTTGTTGATGAATAATGACCGTTGGCGAAAATCCTGATAAGCCGACTTCTTGGTTTGCATCTCGTTGAATTTGCCCTGTGATGGTAAATTCAGCATCAGCAATGGCGAGTTTATCGCCTATTTTCACTTGTAATAAATCAAATAAACGTGGGCTTAACCAAATTTGTCCTGCTTGAATTGCCTTTGCAGTCGGTTGAATGTCCAATGTTCCCCGCAATGGAAAATTATCTTGCACTGCTTTTACATTGACCATCACAAAATGTTCGCCAGCGTGTGCCATCGAACTAAATACGGTAACTTGACTGGTTTTTAATTGATAATCTTCAGCGTGTTTTTGCCATGATGATTCAAGCGGTTGTGTCGATGTCAATGCCATATCACTGGCAAGTAACTCCCCTGCTTGCTGTTCAATTGCATATTGTAATTGTTGATTACTAAATTTTAAGGCGGTTGTGGCACTAATGGCGAGAACTAAGGCAATCAAAAATAAACTCATGCCCCCACTATGCAAACTTTGGCGTAATAAACTGGAAAATAATCTAAACATTTTTTATCTCTGATTTTCAATTTTAGCGTTCAATTAACTCACCATTAGATAACTGAATTTGGCGTTGGCATTGTTCTGCCAATTTTGGGTCATGCGTAACCAGTACCAACGTTGTGCCTAATTCTTGATTAATTTGAAATAATAAACGTTCAATCTCTTTTGCAGTTTCACCATCTAAATTGCCTGTCGGTTCATCAGCAAAGACAATTTTAGGTTGCGTAACTAACGCTCGAGCAATCGCCACTCGCTGTTGCTCACCGCCTGATAACACTTTAGGAATTTGTTGAGCCTGACGAGAAAGCCCAACTCGTTCTAACATTTCCAATGCCGATTGTTTAGCAGAAATCGGATTAAATTCCTTGCGTAATCGCATCGGTAACATCACATTATCCAATGCGGTTAGGTCAGGTAATAGCTGAAAGGACTGAAAAACAAAGCCAATCTGTTGTAGTCGAACTTTGGCTCGCTGTTCTTCATTAAGTTCATGTATGGGCTGACCACACAGCCACGCTTTCCCTGATGTCGGTCGGTCTAAGGCGGCCAATAAGCCCAATAATGTGGATTTTCCAGACCCCGAACGCCCTGTAATCGCTACCTGTTCTTGAGCGTGAATGGTTAAGTCAATGGATTTTAAAACATGTATCTGTTGGTCGTGAATTTGTATCACTTGTGAGAGATTTTCGGTTTTAATCACGATATTTTCTAAATTTTGTGGCATGATATAGATTCCTAAAATGCGGAGAAATATAGATGCAAAAGTTTAACCGATTCTTTCGTTATGTTAGTGTAATAATTTTAACAACTATTGCAAGCACCGGCACACTCTATGCAAAAACCATCATGATTGTTGGTGATAGCATTAGTGCAGGATACGGCTTAAGCCCTGAACAAGGCTGGGTAAAATTATTGCAAAAACGCCTTGACCAAACCTACCCAAAACAACATAAAGTGATTAATGCCAGCGTCAGCGGTGAAACCACAAGCGGTGCATTGGCACGTTTACCTAAACTGCTTACAACCCATAAACCTGATATTGTGGTCATCGAATTGGGTGGAAATGATGGTTTGCGTGGACAACCACCACAATTAATCCAGCAAAATTTATCGCAATTAGTACAACAAAGTAAAAAAAGTAATGCTAAAGTGATTTTATTTGGTATGAAAATTCCGCCAAATTATGGTTCAGCTTATACCAAAGCCTTTGAAAATAATTATACTGTTGTTGCAAAACAACATAATATTTCCCTATTACCTTTCTTTTTAGAAGGCGTGGCAGGAAATAATAATTTAATGCAACAAGATTTAATTCACCCAAATGCACAGGCTCAACCAAAACTACTTAATTTGGCATGGAAATATATTGTCCCTGCTTTAAAATAAGACCATCTCATAAAAAATCGGTTGCTGTTCAAAACAACCGATTTTGATTTTATTATATATTATCTTTAAGATTTATTTTGCTGTTGTACATAATCAACCGCTTGAAATGCCAATTCAAATAATGCTTTATCTGTTACTGCAATAAACCCATTATTTAATAAGGTCGGACGTACATTATATAAAAACGGTTTTTGGTCTAAGGTTAATAATCCCCCGCCAATACTTTCTAATAAGCCCTGCCCTGCACTGGTATCCCATTCTGATGTGGGGTGAAACCGTGGGTAAATATCAATCAAGCCTTCTAACATCATACAAAATTTATAGGCACTACCTGCTTGAAAAGATTCAATTTGCTGATGTTGCTGAATATAGTCCATAAATTGTGTATATTTTTTATGATGACTGCCATGACTAACCGCAATATGTAAGGCAGGACGTTTTGGACGTTTGTTTAGGTCATATTGTAACCATTGTTGCTGTAAAACATCATATTTATAAGGGAGTTGCTGACCATCTGTAACGTAAATGACCTGTTCATGCGGAACTGAAATCAACGATAAAGTGCTACATTGTTGTTCAATCAAACTTAAGTTAATGGTAAATTTATCTCGCTTGGCAATAAATTCTCGTGTGCCATCTAAAGGGTCAAGTAACCAACAAGTGTCCCAATGTTCTCGCTGTGAATAATCACTTTCTTCCGATAACATCGGAATTTCTGGACAAAGTTGGGCAATCGCATTGACTAAATAGTCATTCACTCGCAAATCAGCTTGCGTTACAGGGGAATCATCGCCTTTTTCATCAATATAAAATTGCTGTCCGTGGCAATAGCGTTGATATTCTTCTATTAAAATATGGTTGGCTTGCGTTAAAATAGGAACAAGCTGAACCGCCAACGGAATCTCTGGGACGTTGCACGGTGTAAACATTTGATTTTGATGAGACATGTTAGATTCCTATGAGTACACAAACAAAACCGACAATTTTATTTGATATGGACGGCACTTTACTTGATTTGGCGTTTGATGATTTTATTTGGAATCAACAACTGCCAATACTTTACGCCAAAACGCATGGGTGTAGTATACAACATAGCTTGGAAAAGTTTAATGTTTTTTATCAAGAAAACCGTCATACCCTACGTTGGTATTCTTCACAAGCATGGGCAGAACGTACAGGCGTTGATATTTTACAGTTGCATGAAGAACACCGTCATCGTGTAAAATTTCGCCACAATGCAGTCAAATTGTTACAACGCCTACAGGCAGAAGGCTATCCTTGTTGGATTGTAACCAATGCAGATTTAGCCAATTTAGCCTTTAAATGCCGTATTTTACCTGAATTTGCAAGCTATTTTCAGTATATGGTCAGCAGTGAATCTTTGGGTTTTGCCAAAGAACAAGTGGAATTTTGGCAAAGTTTGCAACAACTACACCCGTTTGACCCTAAAAACACCGTGTTAATTGATGATAATTTATCGGTGTTAGCATCTGCTCAACAATTTGGTATTGCTCACACTATCACGATTTTACAACCTTCAAGCGACCAACCTGCTCGTCATCCACAAGATTTACCTTATCCATATTTAGATGATTTATTAGAATTAATGCCTTATTTGACATCTGTTTATGCGATTGAGTTGGTATAAATGAGAATGGATAATACTTGTTCTCAGACCCAAAGAGCATTATTATGTTACTACCTAACAACATCAAAAGGAATGTACAATGACTGTGATGACCAGCCTAGAATTTAACCAACATTCCAGCCTAGCCCAAAAATATGCGTTGGAAGAACCTGTAATTATTACCAATCATGGTACACCTGCGTTTGTGCTAATGACGTATGCGGAATATGAAAAGACACAAAAAGCAAAACCTTTCCGCTCTGCACTAGATGCTTTATTACCAACGGATGATGCGGATATTGAACTTGAATTGCAACCACGTCGCCAAGTACAACGCCAACCTATTGATTTTGAAGACTAAGGACTAATGATGTATTTATTAGATACCAATGTAATTAGCGAAGTTCGTAAAATCAAAACAGGTAAAGCCAATCCAAATTTTGTGAAATGGTTTTCAACCATTGCTGAACAAGATATTTTTATCAATGTAACTGTATTGATGGAAATTGAACGTGGCATTTTGGCAAAAGAACGCAAAGATATACAACAAGGTACAATATTGCGGACTTGGTTCAATCATGTGGTGTTACCAACATTTCATGGTAAAATCCTAAAAATTGATGAAAAAACAGCCCAAATTTGTGCAAAACTACATATTCCTGACCATGCTCCTGAAAATGATGCTTGGATTGCATCAAGTGCCATTCAATATCAGTTAATTTTGGTTACACGCAATACCGCTGATTTTGCTCGTTTAGGCGTAAAGTTGTTTAATCCATTTGAAGAAGATAAATAAGGGTTGATATTATCATCTCCAATATGCTGATTTGCCTTGCTTACAGATATTGCACATTTTTTAAAAGTCTTTACAATAGAATCTTTGCTGTTTTACGATTGATTTATCATGCAACATTCTCCTGAAGAACATCCACATCTTAAACGTGCCATGTCGGCTCGTCATGTGATTATGATTTCGCTTGGCGGTGCGATTGGGACGGGTCTTTTTTTAAGCTCTGGCGAAGTGATTGCCGAAACTGGAGCGATTGGGGCAATTATTGCCTATATTGTAGGGGCAGCGATTGCGTATATGGTTATGCTGTGCCTTGGTGAACTTGCGGTTCATATGCCTGAACCGGGGGCATTTGGGGCGTACGCAAGCCGTTATATTAGCCCAAGTACAGGATATACTGTGTCGTGGCTTTATTGGCTGACATGGTCAGTTACCTTAGGAACAGAGTTTTTAGCGGCAGCGATTTTAATGTCAGAATGGTTTCCGCACGTTCCTGTTGCATTATGGACATTAATTTTTGCCACAGCCATTTTTTCTGTCAATCTGTTTTCAACTCGATTGTTTGCAGAATCCGAGTTTTGGTTGTGTTTAATTAAAGTTTCCACGGTGATTGGCTTTATTGTACTGGGATTATGTGCAATTTTTGGTCTAGTATCTTATGAAGGACATACTTCAGCTCCTTTATTTCACAATTTAACCGCACATGGTTGGTTCCCTGAAGGTTTAATGCCGATTTTTACAACGATGTTAGTGGTTAATTTTGCATTTTCAGGGATTGAGTTGATTGGGGTTGCCGCAGGGGAAACACAAAATCCTGCACAAAACGTGCCTAAAGCGATTAATGCTGCCGTTTGGCGATTGTTGATTTTCTTTGTAGGCACTATCATTGTCATTAGTGCATTATTGCCCTATGAACAAGCAGGCTTAGGCGGTGAAATTAGTAACAGTCCTTTTGTAACGGTGTTTAATTATATTGGTGTCCCTTACGCAGAAGATATTATGCGTTTTGTGGTGATTACCGCCGTTTTATCGGCAGCAAGTTCGGGTTTATACGCTGCATCTCGAATGATGTGGTCATTGGCTGACCGTGGTCAATTACCAAAAGTCTTTGCCAAAGTCAGTAAACGTGGTACGCCGATTGTGGCATTATGTGCAACAATGTTAGGCGGATTACCGGGGTTAATGGCTGAACAAGCACCAGAAATGCTATTTGCAAAATTGTTAAATGTTGCAGCGTTTACTATGGTTTTGGTATGGATGAGTATTTGTGTAAGTCAATTTAACTTCCGCCGTCAATGGTATGCTCAAGGAAAAACCAAAGCAGACCTAGCATTTGCATCGCCGTTGTATCCAATTTTGCCTATTGTTGGCTTTATCAGTTGTGTTATTACTGGTTTAAGTATGCTTACTGACCGTGAAAATTGGATTGGCTTTATGAGTTGTATGGTGTTTGTTGCAGGTTGTTATTTAAGCTATCATTTACTATATAAGAATAAACCATCAAATTCTTAATGATATTAGGGCATCGAGTTTACTCTTTGCCCTGATTCACTCTTTTACTGAAGATTCTCCCACCATTTCGATGTTTGGCTATCAATGCCAACCACTTGCCCTAACATAGGCGTAAGTGTTTGAATCCCCATTTGTTCAACCAAAGGAATGGATAAACGCACAGGCTCACTCCAATGATGTGTACTTAAGGCATACGCTCCCCAATGTACAGGCATAAAACATTTTGCTCCAACATCTTGCACCGCTTGAGCGGTTTGTTCAGGAAATAAATGATTATCTGACCACGCAACATTATATTGACCATTTTCAATTAATGCTAAATCAAACCCAGCAAAATACTCGCCTATTTTCCGAAAATGTTGTCCATCATGATAGGACGTATCCCCTGAATAATAAATTTTATGCTGTGGCGTTTGAAAAACCCACCCTGCCCACAAGGTTTTATCTCGGTCAAAACTGCCACGCCCTGTATTATGCCGAGCAGGAACAGCGGTTAATGTCAAAGCATCTAATGTTAGAGCTTGCCACCAATCAAATGCGGTAATCCGTTGAGTCTCAATCCCCCACCCTTGTAAAATTTGCTCAACGCCCAATGGTACAAAAAATTGACAAGATGTTGCCTTAAAATGTTGTACCACTTCCTTATCTAAATGGTCATAATGGCTATGACTGTACACGATATAATCAATTTCAGGAAAATCTTGTAATGCCAACACAGGGTCTTGAAAACGAAACATAAAAATCGGCAAAGGCGAAACGGAACGAGCAAACACAGGGTCAATTAACAAGGTTTTACCGCCCATTCTTAATAAAAAAGACGAATGCCCTAACCAAATCAGTTTAGGTTTATCATCTGCAAAAAACAATGACCAATCAGTGGCTTGCGTTGGTAAGGCTTGCGATGGCATCATCTTTTTAGCATTTACTATCATTTTTAACATTGAGCCAATCGCAGGTAAAATGTGTACAGCTTGCGTTGCAGGCGTATTAAAAAAACGTTGGCTTTGCAGTTGATAATGGTCGCTTTTTGGATATATCGTAAACATAATATTGATTTAAAAGAAAGATTGATTTAATTATAAAATAATTTTGCTTATTGATGAGAATAGACTACAAATCAACAAATGATTTTACAAAACGCATTACTTTAAAAAATAACGTACGAGAGTAAATCCTAACAAGGTACATAAAATTCCGCCCAGCGTATGAGCGATTAAAATAAAAAGCATTTGCGTATATTCTTGAGCCAAATATTTTTGTACCATTTCAGCAGAAAAGGCAGAAAATGTGGTAAAACTTCCTAAAAATCCTGTAATACATAATACTTTTAAAGTATCATTTAAACTTAATGCTAATGCAATCCCTATTAAAAAACTGCCAATTAAATTCACCATTAAAGTGGCAAAAGAAAATGTATTAAATACAGGGTTTAAATAAATACCCATTAACCAACGAGCGGTTGCCCCTAAAATTGCCCCACAGCTTAAAAATAACCATTGTTCAACCATATTTTAATGTTGCTGTAAGTCAATAAATACAATTTCAGGGCGATTAAATACCCGTGGAATAAAACGTGTTGATTCTCTTGCTAAACCACGGCTGACAATTAAATGTTGTACACGTCCCATTTCATGAAATACATATTCTCCCCCTGCATATTTGGGTAA
>JBHACK010000109.1:0-3597 GCA_041854545.1 Acinetobacter sp.
AATTTAGTTCAAACCCTACTATCTATTAAAAGTCCTTATGATAGCTTTATTGATAAACCAGAACTTATTCAAGGTTATACAGAAGATGAAATTAAAGAAATTGAGCAAAAGTACAATCTGCCGATTCATGGTCAATTTAAAGAATTTTTAATGACGATGGGTAAATGTTCTGGTGGTTTGGTTGCTGGTAGTGAAATATATATATATAGAGATGGCGGCATAGAGCATTATATTGATGACTATGTAATTGAAAGCATTCAAGAAGATATTGATTATGAATATCTAATGAAATTCCTTGATAATGTAGATTTAGTGGAAAAAAGATTTTTGATTTTTGCAGGAATTAATGAGCATATGGTCAGATATTTCATGTTAGCAGCCAATAATAATGACATTGTCTATGAATGGGATACTAATGAAGATACTGTTAGAGAGTTTGGTACATTGTTTGATTTTTTAATTTGGCATAGAGAAAGTATATATAGAACAGTTGTAGAAAATCCAAAATATCCAATGTATGGTAGATTGCTTTAATAAACATTGGAGTAATTTATGAGCAATTTGATTGAAACTTTATTAAGTATTAAAAATCCAAGAAATAATTTCATTGAACGCCCTGAACTTATTCAAGGCTATACAGAAGATGAAATCAAACAAATTGAACAAAAATACAATTTCCCTATTCATGGTCAATTTAAAGAACTGTTGATGACAATGGGTAAATGTTCTGGTGGAATATTGTCGGGAGATGAGATATACATATATAGAGATACAAGAAATGAGTATTATTTTTCTGAAAGCTTTGCCAAAGATATACAGCATGACCCCGATTGCCAAGAATTTATTAAAAATATGGGTAATATCAATTTAGTAGAAAAAAAATACTTTGCATTTGCAGGTATCAATGAGCATATCATTCAATATTTTATGCTTCTTGCAAACCAAGATGACATTATCTACGAACGAGATACCAATGAAGATACGGTTAGAGAATTTGGCACTTTATTTGATTTTTTAAAATATTACCGTCAGATTACAGGCTCGGATATTACCGGTCAAAATAATAAAGTATTCAAAAACTTAACTACAGGTAGATTATTATAAACAATCTATCATCAAAAAAACGTATCAATAATAGAAACCGTTTAGCCTAAACTGATTAAAAGGCAGTTTCCGTTATGGTTCTATATGAAGTTGCACTTCTTATCACCACAAACGGAAACACGGTTATTTTTTAAGCCCAATGTTTTTTCTTAGATGTATGTCCAATGCCCACATTAAATTGATTGGTTGGGTCAAGGGCTTGATAATGCTGTTTTAGGCTTGGTTTTGCCACATACAAATGTCCAACATTATGTTCAGCAGGATACTCTGCACGACGCTCATCTAACAATTTCCACATTTCATGCTCCATTGCCAGCGGGTCAACCCCTTTTTTCACAATATAATCTTGATGGAACACATGGCACATAAAATGTCCATAATACAATTTATGGATAATATTTTTTTCCATCTCTTCAGGCAAAGTTTCGACCCAATCACGGTCATTACGGCGTAGGGCAATGTCTAAAGCAACAATGTCTTCCACTTCATTGCGATGGGTATCACGATAGCGAATCGCCGCTCCTGCAACCGCAAAACGGTGTAAAAATGCCTTGCGACCTTCTTCATCATCACATAAGAAATAATTGCCTGTGCTATGTTTGGCAAAATATTCTGTTAAAAATTGTCCGACCGTTTCGACATCTTGATGTTCAATGCGTAAAATTAAATGATGTTCGTATAAATCACGGAATTCATTCATACGTTTTGGCAAATGTGAAGGCATTAAACTGGTAATGGCTTGTAGGGTATGGTCAGTGAGTCCTTTAATATGTAATTTTTCACAAAGACCATCAACTTTATCTTTTAAAGCAAAGGCGTGTGGGACTTTGGCTGTACCAAATTTTTCAATAAATAAAAAGGTATCTTTACCATATTTTGCCCCAATATCATAGGCGGTACGGTGAATATATTCCCCTGCAATCGGCAAGCGTGGTAACTCGGTTAATAAATAACGGCGAATTTCGGTTAAATCATGATGGTCATTACTGCCAATATAAAATACTCGGCTTGGAATTTTTTCAAACGTATCTAAACGCACCGCAAACACACACACTTTACCTGCCGAACCTGATGCTTCAAATAATCGGCTTGGGTCAGCATTAAAACGAGCAGGGGTGTCTGCATCGACTTGGCGGACATCGTGGGCATAGCGTTGGTCAGATGCAGAGCGTCCGTGATTTTGACAGCAGGCACGCACTTGGTAATCATTATTTTGTAATCGTGTTAGGATTTCTTCAGGTGTTTCCCCTAAATCAATCCCTAAATGGTTAATTAGCTGTAATTGTCCATTTTCATCGACTTTGGCATATAGGGCAAGTTCGGTATAGGCAGGCCCCCGACGTACCAATGCACCGCCTGAATTATTACACACACCGCCTAAGACTGATGCACCAATACAGGACGAGCCAATCACCGAATGTGGTTCACGGTTAAACGGTGCGAGCGTTTTTTCGAGAGCGTCTAAAGTTGCCCCCGGTAAACACACCACTTGTTCACCATTTAAAATCGGCTGAATGCCTGTTAAACGGCGAGTACTTAAAATCACTACAGGGCGGTCATAGTCGCCATAGGGCGTTGAGCCGCCTGTTAAACCTGTATTTGCCGCTTGCATGATGATAATGCAATCGGCTTCAACCACGGCTTTTAGCACTTGCCATTGTTCTAATAAAGTTGCAGGAATCACCACACATAGGGCTTTGCCTGCACCAAAACGTCTGCCTTGATTATACCAACGCATATCGCCATCTTGTGTGAGAACGTGTTCCGCTCCAACAATGGATTTTAAAGTCGAAATGAGAGAAGATGTGGACATAATCTGCCTAAAAACTGTTTAAAAAGATAAAAAATTGTAGCATATTTTAGTGATAGAAAACGGATATTTTGCAACAAATGCTGATGTTTCACGTGAAACATAATAGTTGATAAAACAGATGAGATATTATCATAATAAAAATGTTTCACGTGGAACATTCAATGAAATTAAATAAACATGGTCTGCTAGATTTGTACTTTTTAGGCTTTCATTTTACAATACGCTATCTTGTTCTTATTGATACCGTGTTATGATTCAACTGCAAAATTTAACCTTACGTCGTGGTTCTCGTGCATTATTTGAAAATGCAACTTTACAAATTCACCCAAATTGGAAAGTGGGTTTAACAGGTGTGAATGGAGCAGGGAAATCATCGTTATTTTCGGCATTATTGGGACAACTTGGGGCAGATGTAGGTGAGTTAAGTCGTCCGCAAACATGGACAGTTGCTCACATGGCTCAAGAGATTGTAGCCTTAGACATGACCGCATTAGATTTTGTCTTATCAGGTGATGAAGAATATTGGCAGATTCAACAGCAATTACAACATTCTGACCAGTTAAGTCATGATGAATTAGCCCGTTTACATGGACGTTTTGATGAAATTCAAGGTTATTCAGCGACTGCCAAAGCCAGTCAATTATTGGCAGGTTTGGGCTTTTTAAATCATCAAATGATGC
>JBHACK010000110.1:0-7991 GCA_041854545.1 Acinetobacter sp.
GCTCGCCCATGTTGTGGCACGATTTGTTCCACATCTAATTGACGCACACCGTCTGCCCATAAACGTGTTACTTTTTTACTGACCATATAACGGCGATGGAATCCAAGCATGGTTGGAATATGTGCTTCAAAATCTTCAACAGGTAAATGCGATTCCCCTACAATCGATGCTCCCATATCACCTGAAAATAAAATTTTACTGACAGGGTCATAAAATTGGAAATTTCCAACCGAGTGTAAAAAATGAGCAGGTAAAGCAAAAAGTTTATTTTTTCCTAAAGGCAATACCGAACCGTGGTCAGGTAAAGGAATTAAACGACTAGATAATTGCTCTTGCAAACGACCTGTAGTAAAACTTGAATTGAGATGCGGTACAAAACGTTCCCATAAACGAGAAATGACAATTTGTGCATCTGTATGTAATAACCAACGTGGCATAGATGCAATAATATCAGGGTCTTGGTGAGAACCAATCACATAACGAACATGGCGAAGGTCAGTATATTTTAAAACAGCTAAGGTGAGTGGGGTATAAGTTAAGTCGCCCCCTGGGTCAATAATTGCACCATGTGTTTGTCCAAAATCATCAGTATCCAAAATTAAAAACTGATTTGCTTGAATACCAGAACTCCCTTGAACTAAATCACCAAAGGCAATACAACGATGTTGTCCATCATCATAAAGGATTTGACCTGCCATAAAAATACTCGATTAAAGATGTTTGTTTTTCCGATTATAAATAAGTCATCTCAGGATACATACTTTTTTTATGTAATTATTAAGTTTCTTTATGAATACTCACCATGACTATACAAAGTTACAACAAGAAATTTAATAAATATGCACATATTGAGAATGAAAAACAGTTTTATTTATACTTTCTTTAAAAATAAAATGTTTTGAGTAGAAAAACAACAATCATGCAAAAATTCGCTTGCTATTTAAAAAATATCCGCTATAATGGTCGCTGTTATGGTAGCCTTGCTGGTTGCTTCGCAATCGTACTATACGAACCCCGCCAGGACCGGAAGGTAGCAACGGTAGTATAACTATGATGTGCCGGAGTTTTGCTAGTAGGGCTATCGCCATTTCTAAGCCCTATAAAAATTAAAAAACGCAAATCCTACCATTTTCTTTACCTTTCTCTCCAAATCATTCTGAAATTTCTTATAAAGGATTCATCATGTCTGAATTACATGAAGATGATGTTTTAAATCACATTGATGAGTGGGATAAACAAAACCAATTTGCTGAAATTGTCGATTATATCCAACAACTTCCATCACAATTACAAACCGATGAAGTGCTAAGCGAGTTAGCACGAGCCTATAATAATTTATATTGGGCAGATAAATGTGCTGAAAATTTACCTTTTTTGGAAAAATCGGTTGAAATTTTAATGCAACTTGAGCCAAAACTGGGGAATACATCTGCATGGCATTATCGTATTGGTTATGCGTATTATTTTTTAGAACGTCTTGAGCAAGCCATTTATCATCTTACGCAAGCGGTTGATGTATCACATAGTGAAGATTTATTACGCCAAATTGATTGGATGAAACGTCATCACATTGGTGCAGTCGAAGCGAGCGTTTATCATACGCATTATTTAGCACAAGATGTTTTAAATTATTTAAAAGAGCATTTGCCGGATGTTTATCGTAGTTTAAAAAATGGGGTTGATGAACAGGCATTGATGGCGTTTGAACAGACCTTAGGTTGTCGTTTACCCAATGAATTTAAGCAATTACATTTAGTTTTTAGCGGTCAAACTAATCATCAGATTTTAGGTCAATATAGCCATTTTGATTATTTTGTGGGCTTAGATGAAATTTTAGCCATTCAACAACAATGGCAACAACGTTTAGTAGAATGTTTTGGCAAAGATTGGCATTTAGAGCCTTTGACTGAACAACGTATGCAATGTGCTGATTGGGTCAAAGCTCAATGGTTTAGCCCTAAATGGATTCCAATCGCTGTTAATGAATATGGCTATATTTGCATGGATTTAGACCCAATTTATCAGGAAGATTATGGGCAAATCATTCACGTTGTCTTATATGGTGATGATGGCTATGGTATTTTTTATCAATGTTCAGCGGTACAAGATTTTTTAGTCGATGTACTGGAAAGTTTAAATACTTTTAAACATCTCAATTTTTTTGATATGTTTGATGATTTAGATAACGAAAAGCCGATTTTATTTTCTTAATTGCTGAAAAATGGGTATAATGTGCCTTTATTTCTCCATGAGTTTGGGACTGATATGGCACTTTATTCTTCACAAGACCAAAAGAAACAAGCGGCTGCTCAAGCAGCATTACAACATTTACCTAAAGGCGGTATTTTAGGGGTAGGAACTGGCAGTACAGTTAATTTTTTAATTGATTTATTGCCTGAATTACAATTAGAAGCGGCGGTTGCAAGTTCTCAAGCCACGGCAGAGCGTCTAAAAAAATTAGGCATTGATGTGGTCGATATGAACCATGTTGGCAGTTTAGATGCTTATGTCGATGGGGCAGATGAAATTGACCGTCATTTACATATGATTAAAGGGGGCGGTGCTGCCTTAACTCGTGAAAAAATTGTTGCATCAATCGCTCGTCAATTTGTGTGTATTGTAGATGATTCAAAATGGGTAACGCAACTTGGGCGTGCATTTCCTTTACCGATTGAAGTAATTCCAATGGCTCGTTCGGCTGTGGCTCGTAAATTGGTTAGTTTAGGGGGCGACCCAACCTATCGTGAAGGGGTTGTTACTGATAATGGCAATGTGATTTTAGATGTCTATAATCTCAATATTTTAAATGCGATTGAGTTGGAAAAAACAATTAATGATATTCCGGGGGTTGTTACCAATGGGATTTTTGCGTTAAATCCTGCTAGTATTGCGATTGTTGCAACAGATAATGGAATTGAAGTGCGTAAAGCGGAAATCTAATTATAGGGTCGTTAATGTTGAGCGGTCGTAAAATTCTGCTCAACATTTATCTACTCACATCATCTCTTATTCAAATGTCCAACATTTAAAATTTTCATTGCCATTTTCATCAATTTCTAAAATCATGGCAGTACCGTTTGTTTCTTGTTCTCGCCAATCGCCAAGCACAATGCGTTTTTTATTAGCGAAATGGTGAATATCTGGGCGATGTGTATGCCCATGAATTAACACATCTACATTTTCTAAGGCGTGTTGCACCGCAAGCGGATTCACGTCCATAATATTCCAGTCTTTGCGTTGGTTTTGTTGTTTGCTTTTTGTTCGAAAATAATGGGCAATGCGTTGTCGAGTATTGACAGGTAAGGCGTAAAGTAGCGTTAAAACCAATCGTGAACGAATAATTTTACGGAACCGTTGATATTGGACATCATCGGTGCATAATAAATCGCCGTGTTCTAAACGGTATGTTTTCCCTGCAATCGTCAAATCACTCATTTCTGGTAATAATGTTCCATGAAAGTGTGCCAAAAAGGCTTGTCCTAACGTAAAATCTCGATTCCCTGCAATAAAATAGAGTTGGTGTCCTGCGTGTTGAAAGGTTTGTAATGCGGTGATAATGGGCTGTATCCACGCATTTTCAGGGGTATTAATCGCATCATCACCAATCCACGCATTAAACCAATCTCCTAAAATGTAGAGATGAACAGGCGATGTTGCGTGTTGATAATGGGTTAATAAGGCGAAAAACCCACGCATCAGGCGTGGGGATTCCGAACTTAAATGTAAATCTGAAATAAAAACGTACATTTAATGTGTGCTAATGAATTATTCACCAATCACTTTTGCAGTTTCAATCACTACATTTTCAAGTGGTACATCTTGGTGATAACCACGGCTTCCTGTGCGTACGCCTTTGATTTGGTTTACCACGTCCATGCCTTCAATCACTTTACCAAAAACCGCATAACCCCAACCTTGTGGTGTTGGGCTAGTGTGATTTAAAAAGGTATTGTTTGCAACGTTAATGAAGAATTGAGCCGATGCAGAGTGTGGTGCTTGAGTACGAGCCATTGCAATCGAGCCAATGTCGTTGCTTAAGCCGTTATTTGCTTCGTTTTCAATCGAATCACGGGTTACTTTTTCATGAAAACTTTCATCAAAGCCCCCGCCTTGAATCATAAAGCCATCAATCACACGGTGAAAAATCACGCCATCATAAAAACCATCACGCACATATTCTAAGAAGTTTGCAACCGTAATGGGTGCTTTTTCTTCATTTAACTCAAGTACAATACGACCTTTGTTGGTAATTAATTCAACTTGTGGCAATGCCATACTAAAATTCTCCTAACATGACTATCATGTTTTGTTTTCGTGTTGCAAGGATACGCAAAGCACAGCAAGGATACAAGAGAATTTCATGAAAAATCATAAAAAAATAATGATTTTGCTTACTTTATATACATTTATTAGCATTTTTTTAATCGGCAAATGTAAATAAAATTAGTGAAATTTAACTTGTCAGCTCACTTTAGCTTATGTTATCTTAATTTTTTTAATTGAGATTGGGATTCATTCTTATGTTGATGAAGTTTAAAAAATTAGCATTGAGCATTGGTGTAGTTGGGTTAATGATGGCAACAGGAGTTTTAGCAAAACCTGTTTTAGTCAAAAGTCAAAATCACATTGAAGAATACCGTTTAGACAATGGATTGCGTGTGATTTTAGCTCCAAATGAGAAAGAAAGTAAGGTCTATATGAATATGGTGTATTTTACAGGTTCATTGGACGACCCACAGGGCAAAGGGGGCTTAGCACATTTATTGGAGCATTTAGCGTTTAAAGGCACAAAAAACATTCCTGAAGATGAGTTTCAACGCCGTTTAGACCAGTACACCTTGATGAATAATGCTATGACCAGCTTTGATTATACCAGCTATATCAATGTGTTACCTGCGGAGCAAAAAAATATTAATGAATTGCTGTTTCTTGAAGCGGAACGCATGGACAAAAGCATTATTAAAATGGAACACGTTCCCAATGAAATTGAAATTGTCAAACGTGAACGAGAAATTCGCCTTGACCAGCCGTTTTCTGTGGTACATGACCAAATTTTTAAAGAATTATATGGCAATCAAAGTTTAGGACGAGAGCCGATTGGTGATTTAGAAGAATTAAAATCGATTAATTTAAATGAGTTACAGCAATTTTATCAAACATGGTATAAACCTAATAATTCGGCATTGATTATGACAGGTAAGTTTGATAAAGCCGAAACCTTAAAAGCGATTGAGCAACATTTTGCACCAATTCAACCAGCAACGCAATTTCCAACACGAGCCAATACGAAAATTCCTGCTTTAGATATGAGCAAATTAAAAAATCGTGAATTTTCCGTGCAAAAAGGCAGTCAATCGATGACTTATGTGGGCTATTTGGGCGATAAAAATGTCGAGATTCAAAATAAATTGAGTGTTGCAGATACCTTATTTAGCATGGAGCCAAGCGGTCGTTTATATCAACATTTGATTAAAAATAAAAAAGCGATTGATGTGGGCGGTGCAAGTTTAAGCAGTAAATATTACAATTTTGTATTAATTGGTTCAGCACACGCCCCACAACACAACCGTAAAGAAATTGAGCAAATTTTAACAGAGCAAATTGAACGTGGCGGAGATGTAAAAGATGATGAAGTCAAACGTGTACGTTTAGCAACCCGCAATATGTTAAAAACTTTAGAAAATGATGCGGTGATGTTTGGCTCAATTTTAACCGATTATGTGGTATCGAGTGAAAAAGGCTGGCAACGCTATTTTGATGATATTGCAGAAATGGAAAATTTAACTGCAAAAGATGTCAATGCTGTGTATCAAGCCTATTTTAAACCTGAACAACGCATTCATGTGCGAATTGACCCAACACCAGAAGAGCAAAAACAGGCTCAAACCCAAAAAGCCAATACCGCACCACTCAAATCCACTCAACAAACCGAGCAAGCTGAACCATTAAAAGATGTGAAAGAATATCAACAGGAGCAAGTCAATTATTTAAAAGAATCGAAACAATTTGCTCAACAGATTCAAAGCAAATTACAAAAAGGTAAATTAAATAATGGTTTAAGTTATACTTTTTATCCAATTCCATTAAAAGATGAAAAAGTGTATGCAACGCTCACTTTAGGCATATCAAATCATGCACAATTAAAAGATAAATCGGTGATTTTATCGCAAATGGCAACACAATGGGTGCGTGGCTCACAAACGCATAATTTAGAGCAAGTGATTGATAAAAGTTTAGCCTTAAATGGAACTGTACAAAGTTCAATCAGCGGAAACCGAATTGTGTTAAATATTTCGGCTGATAAACAACATTTTACTGAATATTTAGCCTTTGTTTTAGAGATGTTGCAAGCCCCTTTATTTGATGATGAAGATTATGAAGTCAATAAAACATCTGCATTGGCAAGTTTAGAACAACCTTATACCGAACCAGAAATTGTGGCATCATTGACCATGAATCGAGCAACAGAAATTTATCAAGAAGGGGATTTATTTTACCATTTTGAACCTGAATTGCTGAAACGCCAGTTAAATGCGTCAAATAATGCTCAAGTCAAACAATTTTTTAAGGATATGATTGCTATGAATCATGCTCAACTGGTGATTACTGGAGAGTTTGATAGCAAGAAAACTCAACAATTATTGCAACAAACCTTAGGCACATGGTCAAATAAACAACCTTATCAACGTGCATTGGTTCAGCATTATCCGTATTCTGCCCAAAAAATCCACGTTCTTGCCGAGCAACGTGAGTTTGGACATTATAAGAGTTATTTAAGTTTCCCTGTCGGCATTGAACATGAAGATGGTGTTGCGTTGTTTGTCTTAAGTCATATTTTAGGCGGTTCGCAATTATCTTCACGCTTAGCCCAAGAGTTACGAGAAAAAAATAATTTAGTGTATGGTTTTGACCATAGTATTGATTTAAGTTCCGTGAATAATAGAGGGAATTGGTCGGTTTCTGCCAATTATCAAGCAGGTCAAGCGGAGCAAGTCAGTCAAGCAATTCATAAAACCATGCAAGATTTAATCGAACATGGCGTAACCGAGCAAGAAGTCGAGCAAGCAAAAGCCCATTTATTAAAAGGACGTATCTCTGCCATTAAAGATGACCATCGTGTACATAAAATGCTGGTTCAGCAAATGGGGACGAATCGTACCTTACAAAATCGCTTAGAACGAGATGAAAAAATTGCTAAAATCACGAAAGCCGAGATTGATAAGGTGATTAAAAAATATTTTAAAGCCGAACATTTGGTCGAAGTGATGGCAGACCAATATGGCAAAGAAATTGAGTTTAAACCTGTTCAGCCTTAATTTTTTTCATTGTTAAAAACAATGCCCAATCGATGGATTGGGCATTGCATTTAAATGGATAGCTAAGAACCTGTTCACGATTAATTACGCTTTCATATTTTTGCCTAAAAAAATTAATCATGAACAGGTTCTAAGGCAAAATTATTTGCTGACTTGCCATACATTCCAACGAGTATTGTTTTGAATTTCAGTAATTAACACATTAATCACGGCTTTTTCAGTTGGATATTTTGCAACATAATTATTTAAGGTTGCAATCGCATTTTTCTTTTGTTCTAAGCCTAAATACGCATTTGCTAAAGATAAATGGGCTTCTTGAACATTGGCATTAATCGCTTTTTGTAAATATGGAATTGCTTCACGTTGAGCCCCGCCTTCCGCTAAAGAGAAACCAAACCAAAAATTCACTTCGCCATCATTTGGGTTAAGTTGTAATAAACGTTGTCCATAAGTTAATGATTTTGTACTATAAATTTGACCTAAATCAAGGTTACGAGCCATCACATTTGCTTTATATGCACGCAATAAAATATCAAATGATGCACTTGGGCTTACCGCATATTGGTCAAGTTGTTGAATCACTTGTTTTAATTTACGTTCAAAGCCACGGCGTTCATTACGACTCGCAAATTGTGCAGGATAATGACGGGCACGACCTTCCAATAAGTTTAAGAA
>JBHACK010000111.1:0-4674 GCA_041854545.1 Acinetobacter sp.
GATTTAAGGATTGCAAATGTTGCAAATGCAAACAAGTTTTTGACCAAATCCAACAATAACTTTGGTAAGAAATATGATGACATTATTAATCATTTTGATGCCAATTATGGTTCTGGTGGCAGGTTTGAAAAAAGGCGAAAAGATGCAGTTTTGGCAATAGATTATTTGATAGCGGCATCACCTGAGTTTTTTAACATAAATCAAGATGAAGCTAATGAATATTTAATGGATGCGATTAAACACATAGAGAACATACACGGTAAAGAGAACGTTTTGTCGGTGGCAATACATCATGATGAAACAACACCACACGCGCACATTATGGTTTTGCCTGTTGATGATAAAGGTAAATTAAACTGTAAACATTTTCTTGGAAATCCTACTAAATTACGACAAATGCAGACATCTTTCCATGAAATTGTCGGTAAGAAATATGGATTAGCTAGAGGAAAAGAGAATAGCAAAGCCAATCATAAGACCATTAGCCAATTTTATGGGGAGATAAACAAAGTCAAAGAAGAGGTTGAATCAGCAGATTTAGATATGAGCAAATATAAGTTTGTCCAGTATCCAAAATCACTTGAAGCTATAGGTCAAAACCTTGAAGCTGAAGCAAACATTAGAAACTTGTACAAATTGGTAATTACATCAAAGCATGAGAACCAAAGGTTGGTTGAAGAAAACAACAGATTGAAAGAAGAATTAGCTTATGAACAAGAACGAACGATTGAAGATAGAAGAATTGAGCGACTTAGAAAATCAGTTAATGGCATTAGAAGAAGATATGGACAGGCTGAACGAGAAATTGTCAGCATTGAGCGAATATGCGAAGAGTGCCAACAAAATTACCATAGAATTGCTAACCATATTGAACGTGTCAATATCAACAGATATGGCATCCGATATGCAAAGAGCGGAGGGTTTAAGCATTGAGCCGTTAAAGGCTTTAAAAAGGGCTATTATAGCGTTAATGGACAAGGGTAATGGGTAGTTGGTTTGGCTGCTTGCTTTGATTTGAGCGGAAGCTAGAGGGGTTGGCGGTAGCGGTGTGTATGGTGGTGCTGTTGGCGTTGCTGCTTGCTCGTCATGTCGCGTTTAGCTTT
Organism: Acinetobacter sp.; assembly: GCA_041854545.1. Lineage (GTDB taxonomy): Bacteria > Pseudomonadota > Gammaproteobacteria > Pseudomonadales > Moraxellaceae > Acinetobacter. The sequence continues at coordinate 1,104 of JBHACK010000111.1, forward strand.
CGGGGTTGCGTCTTTGCACCACAATAAAAGGGTGTTGTCAAGGTTGGCGAAGCCACCGCGTAGCGGCATGACCTTGATAACACCCTGACTTGTGGTAGCATTGGACGTAACACGAAAGCGGTTTTTTCCGCAAATATTTGTTCTTAAATAGGAAATGATTTTATGAAAAAATGGTTATTTAAACAATCCTTGATTGCAATTTCGTTAACATTAAGTTTAACTAGTTATGCTTTTGCAAATGGATTATGCAATAACGCAGAGAATGGTATTTATGTTGGTGGTTGCATGAATGGTAAATACCATGGACAAGGTACATTGACTTTTGCAAATGGTAATAAATATGTTGGTCAATTTCAAAATGGTGAATATCATGGGCAAGGTACATTGACTTTTGCAAATGGTAATAAATATGTTGGTCAATTTCAAAATGGTGAATATCATGGGCAAGGTACATTTACTTCTGCAAATGGCGATCAATATGTTGGTCAATTCCAAAATGGTAAAGCGAATGGACAAGGTACATTGATTTGGGCAAATGGCGATCAATATGTTGGTCAATTCCAAAATAGTGAATACCATGGGCAGGGCACATTTACTTCTGCAAATGGCAATAAATATGTTGGTCAATTCCAAAATGACAAAGGAAATGGACAAGGTACATTGACTTTCGTAAATGGTGATCAATATGTTGGTCAATTCCAAAATAGTAAATTTCATGGACAAGGCATATTGACTTTTGCAAATGGTAATAAATATGTTGGTCAATTTCAAAATGGTGAATATCATGGGCAAGGCACATTTACTTCTGCAAATGGCGAACATGTTGGTCAATTTCAAAATGGCAAAGTGAATGGACAAGGCACATCAACTTTTGCGAATGGCAACAAATATGTTGGTCAATTCCAAAATGATAAATTCCATGGGCAAGGCACATTTACTTCTGCAAATGGCGATCAATATGTTGGTCAATTCCAAGATGGCAAAGCGAATGGACAAGGAATATTGACTTTCGCGAGTGGTGATCAATATGTTGGTCAATTCCAAAATGATGAATACCATGGGCAAGGTATATTTACTTCTGCAAATGGCAATAAATATGTTGGTCAATTCCAAAATGGCAAACTAGTAAAATAAAAAATAAGTGCCGATAATTTGATGTTAAATTATCGGTACTTATTTTTGTAATCACGCTTCCACGCTTGAATAGCACGGTCAGCTTCAGCTTCTAGGTTACTTAATTACTTTGTTATTGGCTGCACTAATCCTCTCAAATCATCTTTCTTTTTTCTTTGTGGATCGCCAAACGATAAGCCACTTATTGGCTCATAACATGAAAGCGGTTCTTTCTATAAAGCGCGAAATTTGGATTTATCCTGAATTTTTTGTAAGCTATTTAGAAACAAAAGGACAAACAATGTCTTTATATAATAATGCGTTAGAAATAATCCGTGCTAATTTAGAGCAGATCCAAAATGGAGAACGCCCAAAATTTCAAGCAATCGGCAAATTAACCGATGAGCAGCTAAACGCAATCAATCAAAAGCAGATTGAAAAAGGTTTGCCAACGGTGGAATGCAATGAAATTCTGTATATGGGCAGACACCACTACAATAGTCGCGTTGTAAAAGACGGCTACACCATTTTAGACTTGCTAAAACAGATTGAAAGCGCGCTGGCTGAAAGTAGTGTGATTGAAAACAATAAGGTACTAAAAAGCACGGTCAAGAGAGATGATGGATATGGAAATATGGTTTCAGATTGGGCTGTATTTGAGATGACGGCAAAACACCCACGAATAGAACTGTTTTCAGTTATTCCGAAAGGCGACGACAACAAGCCGAAAAAATGAGAAATACCGTGCTTTTCAGCACGGTATTTGTGTTTCATGAACACAATCTCGGTTAACTTAGAACTCCGACGCCCTTATGTTCATGTGGTTAAGTGTTTATGCAGTTAATATACTCCAAATTTACACTAAAATCAATGTTTCACCTATCCATATTATGTGAAACAAATGGGTGTTCTTACAGGTGGTTTATACCTTGTATTTATAATTAAGGGATAACTGTGCTAATCATAATATGGCTGAAAGCTATGTGGTTATTGACTTTGAGCGCTATTTGACTGGTAAAAGAAAATCCCCTAAAATTTGGTTTGTCTAGAACACAAAATCTTAGGGGCTTTCTTATGGCTAATGCCAATAACGCGATTATGCCTATTGTACAGGGTGTTGTCAATCTTTCTGATATTAGTCCAAAGGACAAAGTGTGGGATAGCCATCGCTCATCTACATCTGATGTCCAATCGATTTACCAACAAAACAGTGAGTTTAAGCGATACGCTCAACGAATGGAGAGTTGTAGTGGCTTTTTAGGCTTCGCAGAAATAGTTGATTTAGAGACAGGGGAAATGGGGTTGAAATTAAGGCGTGCTAATTTTTGCCGTGTTCGCACTTGCCCTGTGTGCCAATGGCGCAGGACATTGTTGTGGAAAGCTAGGTTTTATCAAGCGTTGCCTGAATTGGAAAGACAACATCCAAAGGCTCGTTTTATCTTTTTGACTTTGACAATTAAAAACTGTGAAATTGATACTCTGAAAGAAACCTTGCAATTAATGCATACTGCTTTTCGTAAGTTGGTTAAGAGAGCGGAGATTAAAGATGCTTTCATGGGTTGGGTGCGGACAACGGAGGTTACTCGGGGAACAGATGGCACAGCGCATCCGCATTATCATTGTTTGATAATGGTTTCACCATCTTATTTTGGCAAAAAATACATTAAACAAGAACGATTTGTTGAGTTGTGGAAAGAATCTTTAAAAATTTCTTATGATCCAAATGTTGATGTTCGGGTAGTCAAAAGTAAAACTGGCTCAAAAGACAAAATGGCTAATGCAGTTGCTGAAACTTTAAAGTACACAGTTAAACCGTCTGACTTAACAATGGATAAAGATTGGTTGTATGAATATACACGCCAAGTCCACAAACTTAGGTTTATTGATTCTGGTGGATTGTTGAAAAACGTCTTAAAAGAATCAACACCTGAAACTGATAACGATATGATTTTTGTTGATGGGGAAGAGCCAAGTGTAAGCGATGAAACGGAACAATTAAGGCATTTTTATTGGGACGGTTTTAGCAAGAGATACAAGGGATAAACACAAGGATAACGCCACATTTATCATGTGGCGTTTTTGTTTATTATAAAGGGGTGGGGGGGTGGGGGATGAATACCGCACATAAGTGCGGTATTTCTTCTTGCGAAGCAAGAAGCTCACGCAACTTTGCAAAGCAAAGTGTAGTGAGTACACTTTGAAATACAACAAAATTTAATACAATATTAGAAAGTTAATGGGATTTAGCGTGAAATATTGTATTTTGCGAGCAGATAAAATTAAAAGTAAGGAGGGTTTTATTAAACGTGTTAGGCATGATTTAAGGATTGCAAATGTTGCAAATGCAAACAAGTTTTTGACCAAATCCAACAATAACTTTGGTAAGAAATATGATGACATTATTAATCATTTTGATGCCAATTATGGTTCTGGTGGCAGGTTTGAAAAAAGGCGAAAA
>JBHACK010000112.1:0-5045 GCA_041854545.1 Acinetobacter sp.
AATATAAGTCGGTACAAATACAATCGGTTTACTTGGTTGTGTGGTCGAACAGCTACGGAAATAGGCATGAACGGTCATAGCAAGCATACCAGTTTTAGGAGCGAGTAACCGCCCTGTACGAGAACGCCCACCTTCAATAAAATATTCTAAAGGCGTACTACGAGAAACGACACTATATAAATATTGTTTAAAAACAGATGTATAAAGTGCATTTCCACGGAAAGAACGGCGAATAAAGAATGCACCACCACCACGCAATAATTGCCCTACAAACGGTAAATTTAAATTATCCCCCGCTGCGATATATGGGACACGCAACCCACGTTTAAAAATCACAAAAGAAAGCAATAAATAGTCAATATGGCTACGATGGCAAGGCACATACACCAATTCATAATCTTGAGCGAGTTCACGCACCTGATTAAAATTATGTACTTCAACGCCATCATACAGTTGCGTCCATAAACGATTTAATGCCACTTCCGCAAAACGTACGGTTGATGCTGAATAATCCGATGCAATTTCATTGACATAGCCAATCGCACGTTGCTCCGCTTGATGTAAACTAATTTTATCACGGATACTTTCTTTACGAATCGCATCTTGTACATCAGGCGATTTAATTAAGCCATACATCACATTACGGCGGTCGGACAAATCAGGGCCTAGCACCGCTTCACGTTTACTATCCAACGCTTTATTTAATTGGTCAACCATATAGGTTGCTGGGGAAATATTCGGTGATTTTTCTTGGGCGATGTCTAACCACGCACGCAAAGAATATTTCTCATGAAATTCAATATAAGTATCTCGTCCATGTAAGCCAATATTTAACATTTGCTTAAAGGTGCTTGGCGTTGCCCATGTATCAGTAAACAATAATTTAAATAAAGAATCTTCTTTATCAGGAGCTCGTCCCCACAAAATCGTTACCGGTACAAGGTAAATATCCCAATCATCATGTTGTTGCACAAAATCAATCAAACGCAATAACCGTGGCGGTAAATGTTGCCCCCGTTGCATACGGTATTCATGTTGCAAAAAGAAAAACGCAACATTCTCTTGTGTTCCATCTAAGACCAAGGGGTCATATAAACTTGGCAATTTTAAACGGCGAGTTTCACTATCGACCAATAACGCATTACTACGAGAATGCGTTTGCAACACATAACAAACCGCTGTTTTTTTAGGCTGTTGCGATGTGGTTTCCGCAGACTCTTTTTCCGTTTGCTGTGGCACTTCCCCAATTAATGTCGGCTTGACCACTAAATCAAGTAAAGAACTGGATAATTTACGGTATAATTGACCTAAACCACCTTTAGACATAAATCTTCCCCAAGAACATCTATTTTTATAACAGTCTAATTAAAACATTGAATCTGTTATGGATTCAATCCTTATTTACAGAAAGTGCAAAATTAAGTAGGTTTACCTTGCTCTAACACATCAAATAAATCATCGGCTAAAGATGTACCATATTGAGCATCAATCTCACGGATACAAGTCGGGCTGGTAACATTAATCTCCGTTACATAATCACCAATCACATCTAAGCCCACAAAAATTAAGCCTTTTTCTTTTAAAAATGGTGAAACTTCACGAGCAATCGCCTTATCTCGCTCGGTTAATGGACGAGCTTCACCTTTTCCGCCTGCTGCCAAATTACCACGAATATCGCCTTGTTGTGGAATACGTGCTAAACAATATGGAGCAGGTTCGCCATTAATCATCAAAATACGTTTATCTCCATCAACAATTTCTGGAATGTAGCGTTGAGCCATAATCGGACGTTGTCCCATATCGGTCAGCATTTCCAGCGTTGAGCCAATGTTCACCCCATTTTTATATAAACGGAAAATGCCCATACCGCCCATACCGTCCAATGGTTTTACAATCACATCTTCATGTTGCTCAATAAATTCTCGAATCAATTTTGCTTGTGATGTAACCAAGGTTGGTACTTGTAAATGTGGAAATTGTGTGGCAAATAATTTTTCATTGCAATCACGCAACGATTGTGGACGGTTAATCACCCATGCCCCTTCTCGTTCCGCTTGCTCTAAAATGTATGTGGTGTAAACAAAATTCATATCAAATGGCGGGTCTTTACGCATTAAAATCACATCATAATCCGCCAAAGATTGAATGGTTTTTTCCCCTAAACGATAGTAATCATCAGTATGTTCAAATACCTGTAACGGTGCAATTTGCCCAAATGCTTTGCCTTGATTTAAAAATAAATCATGTTGTAACACATAGCCTAACTCATGCCCACGGCGTTGGGCAGCCCACAGCATTGCCATGGTTGAATCTTTTTTTAGATTGACCTTTTCAATCGGGTCCATGACCACTAATACACGCATTTTTTCACCTGATGATGTTAGATAAACCACTTATGCTAAATGAGCATAACGCACTAAGTTCGATAATTGGGCATTTTGTTGTTCCGCTTTGCGGTATAACAATACAATTTTGCCAATTTTTTGTACTAATTCTGCGTGTGTTGCATTGACTAATTCTTCAATTAAAGCTTGACGGCGTTCACGGTCTTCACCTGCAATTTTCACTTTAATCAACTCGTGGTCATTTAATGCACGCTCTGCTTCTAAAATGACATTTTCAGTCAAACCTTGACTGCCTAACATCACCACAGGGTTTAAATGGTGTCCAATTTGACGTAATTTTTTATGTTCTATGGTAGAAAGACGACGACTCATAGTAAATTCTCAAGATAATAATCGTGTGAGCATTATAGCAAATCTTCATCTATTTTACGTTGCGATATTGTGCTTTCTTTTTGATTCATGACTTCTCCATAATTTCGTTGAGTTATTACACATCGCTACAAAAAATGATTTGCAAGTGTTCTGTTTTCCAGTAAGATTAAGCCAAATAAATTACATATTCATGTAATATTTAATTTCCCCCTTTTTGTAAAAGGAAGATGCAATGAAAAAAGTTCTTTTAACCCTAAGTCTAATGGCAACTTCAGCTATGGTGATGGCAAATCCAATCGTGGGTACATGGCAGACCTATGAAGATGGACAAGCAAAAGCTCAAGTACAAATCACGCAATCAGGTGATACCTTCTCTGGTAAAATCGTAGCAGGTAATACTGAAAAAGCCAAAAAATATGTAGGCAAACAAGTTTTACATAGCTTAAAATCAACTGGCGGTACACAATATCAAGGGAAAGCTCAAGACCCACGTTGGGGCTTTTCTGTCAATGCTAAAGTTTCTGTAAATGGCGATAGCTTAAAAATCTCAACCTTAAAAGGTTCTCAAAATTGGAAGAAAATTAAATAATTCATTTTTTCCATTTAAAAGCCATCAAATGTTTTATTTGATGGTTTTTTTTCTTATTAAAAATCAACTGTACACATTATCAAATATATTAACTTTAAATCGTTGGCGTAGGTTGGTGTTGAGTGATAGCGAAACCCAACCTACTCCAATTTAATTATTCATTAAGCTCAAAAACTTTTTACAGCTTAATATTTATTGGATTATTCCCACTCAATCGTTGCAGGTGGTTTACTACTTACATCATACACCACACGAGAAACATCTTTAATTTCGTTCATAATACGAGTTGAGATTTTATCCACCAATTCATATGGTAAATGAGCAAAACGAGCAGTCATAAAATCTACCGTTTCAACAGCACGAAGAGCAATCACCCACGCGTAACGGCGACCATCGCCCACCACACCAACAGATTTTACCGGTTGGAACACGGCAAAGGCTTGAGCGGTTTTATCATACCAACCACTTGCACGCAGTTCTTGCATAAAAATATCATCTGCTAAACGTAAAATATCAGCATATTCTTTTTTCACTTCGCCTAAAATACGCACGCCTAAGCCTGGGCCTGGGAATGGATGGCGATAAATCATATGATGTGGAATACCAAGCGTTGTCCCCAATTTACGCACTTCATCTTTAAATAAATCACGCAATGGCTCAACGAGTTCAAACGCCAAATCATCAGGCAATCCGCCCACATTATGATGTGATTTAATCACATGGGCTTTACCTTGTTTGCTGGCTGCTGACTCAATTACATCAGGGTAAATCGTGCCTTGTGCCAAGAATTTTACGCCATCAAGCTTGCGGGCTTCTTCGGCAAAGACTTCAATAAATTCACGTCCAATAATTTTGCGTTTTTGTTCTGGGTCAGTTACCCCTGCCAATGCGGTTAAGAAACGTTGCTCTGCATCAGCACGAATTACACGAATCCCCATATTTTCGGCAAACATTTGCATGACTTGGTCGCCTTCATTCAGACGTAATAAGCCATTATCCACAAAAACACAGGTTAATTGGTCGCCAATGGCGCGGTGTAACAATGCCGCGACCACAGATGAATCTACACCACCTGATAAACCCAATAATACTTTTTGGTCGCCAATTTGCTCTTGTAATTGTTTAATGCGTAATTCAATAATATTTTCTGAATTCCACGCATTACCACAACCACAAATAATATGCACAAAGTTTGAAATCAGTTCTGTGCCTTTTGCTGTGTGCGTCACTTCTGGGTGAAATTGTACGCCATAAAATTTGCGATTTTCATCACTAGCAGACGCATAAGGACAGCTTGGCGTGCTTGATGTTACGCTAAATCCTTCAGGTAAACGTACAACTTTATCGCCATGGCTCATCCATACTTGAGATTGATTTTTTTCATCGCCAACTTTGCTTAATAAAGCATCTTGATGGGTGATGTTAATCTCAGCATAACCAAATTCATGCACCTCGCCTGCTTCGACTTTTCCGCCTAATTGTTCAGACATGGTTTGGAAACCATAGCAAATGCCAAGTACAGGTACGCCTAAATTAAAGACAATTTCCGGTGCTCGTGGGCTACCTTCTTCATGTACGCTTTCAGGCCCCCCTGATAAGATAATGCCTTTTGGATTAAAGGCTTTGATGTCATCTTCTGACATATCATAAGCATACATTTCAGAATATACGCCTGCTTCACGCACTCGGCGGGCAATCAGTTGGCTGTATTGTGAGCCAAAGTCTAAAATTAAAATACG
>JBHACK010000113.1:0-12510 GCA_041854545.1 Acinetobacter sp.
ACAGGCATATTTTCATCGACTAATGCTAAAGGCCCGTGTTTTAACTCACCTGCTGGATAGCTTTCTGCATGGATATAAGTAATTTCTTTCAGCTTTAATGCTCCTTCCAATGCGATTGGATAATGAATCCCACGCCCTAAGAATAACGCACTTGGCTTACTGGCAAATTTGGTTGCCCATGTTGCAATTTGTGGCTCAAGATTTAATGCGTGTTGCACATCATTTGGTAGATTACGCAACTGATGGATATAATCAGCACTTTGCTCATCTGTTACCACACCACGCACTTTGCCTAAAGTAACGGCTAAACCAAATAACACCACCAGTTGTGTAGTAAAGGCTTTGGTTGATGCAACGCCAATTTCTGCACCTGCTCGTGTATAAATGACCAATTCACTATTGCGTGGTAAAGCAGATTCCATGACATTACAAATAGATAAGCTATGTTTATGCCCCAATGATTGAGCATATTTTAACGCTTCCATCGTGTCTAGCGTTTCACCAGATTGAGAAATAGTGATAATCAACTGTTTTGGATTAGCAATCACATCACGGTAACGGTATTCACTGGCAATTTCAACATCTGTTGAAATTTTAGCGATACTTTCCAGCCAATATTTTGCGGTTAATGCCGAATAAAACGATGTACCACATGCCAAAATTTTAATGCTATCAATCTCTTTGAAGATGCCTTCCGCTTTTTCACCAAAATTGCTTGCTTCAAAGCCACCTTCTAAGAACACTTCTGCGGTATCTGCAATTGCTCGTGGTTGCTCATAAATTTCTTTTTGCATAAAGTGGCTATAAGGCCCTAACTCTAATGATGCTAAAGAAAGTTCTGATGTTTTAACTTCACGATTAACCAATTCTTTATTTTTATCTAGCAATTTGACAATGCCTTGAGCATTTAATAAGGCAATATCGCCATCTTCTAAATAGCTGATACGGCGAGTAAAGGCTATCACCGCTGACACATCAGATGCAATAAAGGTTTCATCTTCACCAAATGCCACCAATAATGGACAGCCCATGCGTGCAACCACCATTTCATTTGGATTATCTTGAGCAATCACTGCAATCGCATATGCCCCATGAAAGTTTTTCGTTGCTTTTTGCACCGCATCAAATAAATCACCGCCATTGGCTTGATATTCATGTTTTACGCTATGGGCAATGACTTCTGTGTCGGTTTGCGATTCAAATTCGTAGCCTAAGCCTTGTAAACGGTTACGCTCACTTTCAAAATTTTCAATAATGCCGTTATGAACAACCGCAATTAAACCGCCTGAAATATGTGGATGAGCATTTGGCTCTGTTACACCGCCATGTGTTGCCCAACGAGTATGCCCAATGCCAAGATGACCAAATACCCCTTTGGCTTTGGCAGCATCTTCCATAAATTGCACACGTCCAACACGGCGAACACGTTGAATTTTTTCTTGAGTGTGAACGGCAATGCCTGATGAGTCATAGCCACGATATTCAAGACGTTTTAAACCATCGGTCAAAAAATCGACCACATTTGCATTGGTGCGAATTGCACCTACGATACCGCACATAAGCTGTTCCTTAGTATCACGTTAAAAAAAAGATAATTTATTACAATGAATAAATTATCGTGGAAAAATGCCCCCAAATCGTTAGGGCATTTCAATGTTTTAATACCTTATTTGCTTGGCTTTTCAGGACGTACCCACCCTTCAATCGTCACTTGACGACCACGAGCAATGACGAGTTTTCCTGCTTCACAATCTTTATTAATCGCACTTCCACCGCCGACTGTAACACGGTCGCCAATGGTTACTGGAGCAATCAAGACACTATTGGAGCCAATACGCACTTCATCTCCAATAATGGTCTTATATTTATTGACCCCATCATAATTAGCGGTAATCGTGCCTGCACCAATATTGGTTTTTTGACCAATTTCAGCATCGCCTAAATAAGCTAAATGATTCGCTTTTGCCCCTGTTGCCATCTTCGTGTTCTTCACTTCGACAAAGTTGCCGATATGGACATCATTGGCTAATTCTGCCTGTGGGCGTAAGCGTGCAAAAGGCCCAATGTGGTTATGTTCACCAACTGTTGCATTATCAAATAAACTATACGGTTGAACGATAGTACCGCTGGCAATCTTACTATTTTTGATGATACAACCTGCTCCAATTTCAACGTTGTCGCCAATTTCGCAATCACCTTCAATAATCACGTTAATATCAATGCGGACATCTTGCCCGACTTTGACATTGCCACGCAAATCAAAACGGCTTGGGTCAATAATGTGTACACCTTGACGCATTAACTGTTCTGCTTGATGTAATTGCCATTGGCGTTCTAATTGTGCTAATTGGACACGGTCATTAATGCCTTCCACTTCAAAAGAAAATTCAGGTTGAATTGATGTTACCTGAATGCCTTCTGCTACAGCCATCGCCAAAATATCGGTTAAATAATATTCTTTTTGTGCATTATCATTAGATAAATTTGGCAACCATTGATGTAATTTCGCATTACTTACACAGTAAATTCCTGTATTAATTTCAGTAATTTGGCGTTGCTCATCAGTTGCATCTTTATGCTCTACAATCGCTTGAATTTCACCTTGAGCATTACGAAGAATACGTCCGTATCCTGTTGGGTCAGGGGCATTTAAGGTAATCATACCAAACCCTGTTTCTTGGCTAATGTCCACTAATTTTTGTAAGGTTTTGGCTTGTACCAATGGCACATCACCCGATAAAATCAATGAAATCCCATCTTTAGGTAAAACTGGCAAGGTCATTTGCACAGCGTGTCCTGTGCCTAATTGTTCGGCTTGTTCAACCCAAGCAATCGTTTCATTAGCAAAAGTGGCTTTGACTTGCTCACCGCCATGCCCATAAATGGTAATGATGTTTGATGCTTGAAGTTGTTTTGCAGTATTTAAGACATGACCTAATAATGGACGTTGTGCAAGCGGTTGTAATACTTTTGGTAACGCTGATTTCATGCGTGTGCCTTTACCCGCTGCTAAAATAATCACATTGATTGACATGAGTTATCCTGATAAAAATATATACATTTTATCGATTTTATCATAAAGTCAATGATGGATAATGATAATTTTATTTGATATTGTATATTTATTCAGCTACTACACTCCATATTTTCTCCATAATCTTGCGACATTTCGCTAATATTTTGAATGATTTCAGTTTATTATTTTATCTTATGTAAATCATCATTCACCATCTTTTTTACCATTCATTCTATTTTTACAATATCGCTTGCATTTTTACCGAGAATCATCAACAATATTTTTAGGTATGGATTTTTAGGATAATGTGATGTTAAAACCATTTTCATATTGTCTTGTACTAAGTGTCAGTTTAATGTCATCATGGTGTTTTGCCGAATCAAATCAGAGCATCAATTCAACCAATCTGCAAGATGATACGACAAAAAAACAACGTTGGTTTGACCGCCGTCATCAAGATGTACAAGATTGGTTAGATAAATCATCTAATCATATTGATAATTGGTTCGGCGATATTGACCGCTCACGTCCTGCAACCGCAAATTTACGCCTTATTATTGACCAACAATGGAATGAATATGACGGTTATGAAATTCACCCACGTGTACGGGGGAAAATTCGTTTACCAACCTTAGAAAAACGTTTAAGCATTATGTTTGGTGATGATGATTTAGACCGTGAATTACAGGGGCAAGTCCAACCCAATCAACAACATTATGACACAGCAAAAACCATCGACAGCAAACAAACCCGTAAAGATAATAGTTCTTTAGCCTTGCGTTTATCAAAATGGAACGACCATTTACCGTTTGATGCAGATTTTGATATTGGCATACGTTCTTATGATAATGTATTTGCTCGATTGCGAGCCAGTAAAGATTGGAAATTAGGCGAAAAAACAGGGCTTTATACCGAGCAAATGTACCGATACAGCACCAAAAAGAAACATGAAGTCCGCAGTTTTTGGGATATCCATTATCAAGAAAATGACACAACACGCACCGCATGGCAAAGCAACCTTTACTATGAACATGAAAACGAAGATGATTTATCGTGGGATAGTTCGGTGTTTCGCCAACAACATTTTGTTCATCCACATTTTAATACGCCAAAACGTTTAAGTTATGGGGTGCAAGCCCTTGGCTATTTTAATAGTGAAAATCTTTATGCAAAAGAATGGGAGATGAATCGTTGGGGAGCGTTTGCATCTTGGCGACAACCGCTATGGCGTGAATGGTTCTTTGTTCAAGCTGATGTCAATTATTTAAATGATAAACGGTTAAATCGCAAACATTATCCATCAGCAAATCTTAGATTTGAATTTTTATTTTAGGTCAGTATGGGTTCGGCTTAAAATGTCATATCCACTTCAATTTTAATCTCAAATGATGTTGGGTAGGTTGGTGTTGAGCGACAGCGAAACCTAACAGATTTAAAACAAAGCAACCCCCAAATATTAAAATTTGGGGGTTGGTTCAGTAAAAACTGATTATTCTTCTCTAACTTCTAAATTAATCCCTGCATCTTTAGCAATTTGCGTAAAGGTTGGGAAACTGGTTGCCACAGTTTCTGTACCATGAATCACAATATTTTCACTAGCACGAATCCCTGCAATCGTAAAACTCATGGCAATACGATGGTCATGCTGTGATTGAATTTCCGCACCACCAAAAATTGGCGACCAATCCCCTGCTTTGCCTTTACCATTAATAATCATGCCATCTTCTGTAGGTGTACAATCAATGCCTAATGCCTGTAAACCATCTGCCATCACTTGAATACGGTCAGATTCTTTGACACGCAACTCACTCGCCCCTGTTAAAACGGTCTGACCTTCTGCACACGCTGCAGCCACAAATAAAACAGGGAATTCATCAATCGCCAATGGCACTTGGTCTTCTGGAATATGAATCCCTTTTAAGGTACGTGTGCCACGAATACGAATATCCGCAATCGGCTCTCCGCCTGCAATACGTTCATTTTCAAGGGTTAAATCTGCACCCATTTGTTTTAAGATTTCAATCACGCCTGTACGAGTCGGGTTAATACCGACCGCTTCAAGGGTAATGTCGGCATTTTCACTAATTGCCCCTGCCACCATAAAAAAAGCTGCACTTGAAATATCTGATGGGACTTGAATGTTTGTTGCGGTTAATTTACCACCGCCCACAAGTGAAATTTTATTGCCTTCCGTTTTTACATCATAACCAAATGCTCGCAACATACGCTCGGTATGGTCTCGTGTTGGCTCAGGTTCTGTAACAGATGTTTCCCCTTCTGCCCATAATCCTGCCAATAAAATCCCTGATTTTACTTGAGCAGATGCCATTGGTAAATCATAGTGAATGCCTTTAAGCGTTTGTTTTCCTGTGATACTTACAGGCGGTGTGCCTTTTTCACCTGTGGTTTGAATTTTTGCCCCCATTTCACGCAACGGTTTTGCAATTCGCTCCATTGGACGTTTAGATAAGGACGCATCGCCTGTCATCACACTATCAAAATTTTGAGCAGAAAGCATACCTGACAGTAAACGCATACTGGTGCCAGAATTTCCCATATACAAGGCACCTGCAGGAGCTTTTAAACCGTGCATACCGACACCATGAATCACCACTTCGCCATTTTTAGGGCCTTCAATCGACACGCCCATATCTCGAAATGCTTGTAAGGTTGCTAAGGCATCTTCACCTTCTAAAAAGCCTGAAACATGGGTTGTTCCTTCAGCAATCGCACCAAACATAATCGAACGATGTGAAACTGATTTATCGCCTGCAACGGTAAATGTCCCCGTTAACGTTTGACTATTTGGGAAGATGGTAAATTTTTGGTTCACAGGGTTTTTCTCCAATAACGGGGTTTTGGTGAGCATATGATTAAAATGACGACGTGCCGCACGAGCGTGCCCGAGCATTCCCATCAAACGGTGAGAATCTTCATCTTCAATCACTTGCTTAAAAATATTGAGTTGTTGCTCAAATTCAGCAACAGATTTGAGTAATGCCTGTTTATTGGCAAAGAAAATATCATGCCACATTTGTGGGTCGCTGGCAGCAATGCGTGAGAAATCACGAAAGCCCCCTGCGGCATAACGGAAAATATCTAAATTATCTTGACGGTTTGCCAGTTGTTCCACCAAGTTAAATGCCATTAAATGCGGTAAATGGCTAGTATAAGCAAGCACTTGGTCATGACGTTCAACGTCCATACAAATCACTTCAGCGTGTCCTGCTTCCCACAATGCGGTAATTTTTGCCACCGCTTCAGGGCTACTGCTTGGTAAAGGCGTTAAAATTACCTTATGTTGGGCAAATAAATCGGCTTTACCTGCATGAACACCGCTTTGCTCTGCCCCTGCAATCGGATGAGCTGGGACAAAACCATGTGGTAAATGTTCACCAAATACCGCTTTGGCTGATTCGACCACATTTACTTTGGTGCTACCCACATCAGTAATCAAGGTATCGGGTTGAAGATAAGGTTTTATTTGGCAAAATACACTATAACTGGCTTTGACTGGCACGGCGAGAATTATTAAATCTGCTCCATCAATCAACGCAACATCATGCGAACCTGCATCAATCAAGCCTAATTCTAAGGCATCATGTAAGGTTTTTTCATGTTGGTCAATCGCAACTACGGTTTGAGCCAGTTGCTTGGCTTTAATCATACGAGCAAGGCTAGACCCAATCAAGCCCAAGCCGATAAATGCGATTTTTTGAAATGTTATTTTTGCCACAATTTAACCTTATATGTTTAACCTTTTGCTATTTCCCTAACACTTTTGCTAAAGCCTTTAAAAAGATTGCATTTTCTTGCTCGGTTCCAATCGATACACGGATATGTTGTGGAATCCCTACCGCACGCACAATCACCCCTTCACGCAATAACGCATTAAAGGTTGCAACGGCATCTGCTTGAATATTCACCAACAAGAAATTCGCACGAGATGGCACATAACTCAAGCCTAATGCGTTGATGCCTTGTTGTAATTGAGCCATACCTGCTTTATTCACTTCACGAGAACGCTCAATAAAGGCTTGGTCTTGCAAGGCTGCCACCCCTGCCACCATTGCCAAATGATTGACATTAAATGGCTGACGGATACGATTTAAATAATTACTCACTTCAGGTGATGATAATGCAAAACCTACACGCAACGCCGCCAAACCATAACATTTAGACATTGAACGGCTCACAATTAAATTTGGATATTGACGCAAAAATTGCAAACTATCAAAATTTTCAGGGAAATATTCCACATAGGCTTCATCAAGCACCACAATCACATGACTTGGAACTTGTTGCATAAACTCGGCAAATGCAGATTCTTCAAACCATGTCCCTGTTGGATTATTTGGATTGGCAATAAATACAACTTTGGTATTGGCTTTAATTGCCTTTGCCATCGCAGGTAAATCATGCCCAAAATCCACCGCTGGCACTTCAATCGCTTCTGCACCTAAAGCCTGTGTAACCAACGCATACACCGCAAATGCGTGTTCACTATACACCACCGAATCATGTTCAGAAACAAAAGTATGTGCAATAATTTCTAAAATATCATTTGAGCCATTACCCAACGTAATGCACTCATGCTCAAAACCAAACTGTTGTTTAATTTGCTCTTTTAAGATAAAACCGCCACCATCAGGATAACGACCAATCTCACCAATCGCATCTGCAACAGCACGTTTTACCTGCTCAGAACACCCCAAAGGATTTTCATTTGACGCAAGTTTCACAATTTCCGTTAAACCTAATTCACGCTGTAACTCTGAAATTGGTTTCCCTGTTTGATAGGGTTTAAGCTGTTCAATACCTGAATTTGCTGGAGTAAATGACATCATCACTATCCTTACTTATCGTTTACAAAATGGAGCGGTTTACTTTAGCGTGATGATGGCGTAAACACAAGCCTTCACTTATTGTTTAAATGATTTACGCCATCGTTAAAATGTTTTATAGCACCGCCATTGGATACGAGCCTAACACACGCAACTCTTTGACCATTGGACGAATTTCCGCCAATGCAAGACGTACATTTTCATCATCCATATGCCCTTTTAAATCAATAAAGAACACATACGCCCATTTGGTTGGCAAATCTGGACGAGTTTCAATGCTGGTCATGGTAATATTATGTTTTGCTAATGGCGTTAAAATATCCAACAATGCCCCAGAGCGGTCTTGAGCAGAAACTAAAATTGATGTTTTGTCCTGTCCACTACGCTCGGCTTTTTCACGACCAATCACCAAGAAACGTGTGGTATTATCTGGGTTATCTTCAATATTGGCGTGTAAAATTTCTAAATTATAAATTTTTGCTGCCACATCACTGGCAATCGCTGCTGAATGCCATTCATTACGAATACGACGTGCCGCATCTGCATTTGAATTTACCGCAACTAACTCAACCCCTGGGTAATGTTGGTCTAACCATTTACGACATTGAGCCAACGTTTGTTGATGTGCATAAATTTGTTTAATGCTGTCTTTGCGTGTATGTTCAGAAATCAATAATTGATGATGAATATGTAGTTCAACTTCACCAATTACTTGTAAATGTGAATTTTTAAAGCAATCTAAAGTATGATTGACCACCCCTTCTGAAGAATTTTCAACAGGAACAATACCATAATGTGCTGAACCTGCTTCAACTTCACGGAACACTTCATCAATGGTATTACATGGACGAGTAATCGCATCTTGCCCAAAATGTTTATAGGCTGCCGCTTGTGTAAATGTGCCTTCAGGGCCTAAAAAAGCAATCGATTGTGGAGCTTCTAAAGCCAAGCACGCCGACATAATTTCACGGAACAAACGTGCAATGGTTTCATCAGATAATGGCCCTTGGTTACGTTCCATTACTTTACGCAAAACTTGGGCTTCACGTTCTGGGCGATAAAATAATGCAGTATCTTCTGTTGAAAGTTTTACTTTTGCAACTGCTTCTGCCAAAGATGCACGCTTATTGATAAGCAGTTGTAATTGTTCATCAACTGAATCAATTTCTTGGCGTAATGTCGATAAGTTTTGTTCCTGTGCCATAGCCTGACCTTAACTAAGATGAAATAAAAAAATTGTATCTCAACTTGCGTCAAGATACAATTTTTTATTTGCAAAATGAAAGGATTATTTTGCGATTAAGATAAATTCAAATTAGAATTTATATAACATCCCTACACCAGTAACCACTTGGTCGCCATCGTTGCCTGCTGTACCTTGAATGTTAGTTAAATCAACATAACCTGCTTGTGCATAACCAATTACATTTTTGCTAAAGCTATAGTCTAAACCTAACATATATTGTTTTGCAGTATAGTCAGATTTTGTTGCTGTGGTATAGCTAGTTTCATTTTGGCTATATTGTGTTTTGATTAATACATTTGGATAGCTTGGTAAGCTATATTCTGCACCAATCAAGAACCCAGTTGATTTATCAATATCTGAACCATTTGGATTACTGCCAGATTTGCTTGAAACTTCACCGCTTTGAGCTAAGGCTTTTAAGCTTAAACCTGTTTCTTTAAGGTTTAAACGACCTGTTACACGTACAGTATCCATTGCAACCAATGTACCTGAATTTGACCAATTATAGAAAGATTGACGTGCTACACGGCTTGGAATTGCTTGGTCAACCCCTACACCCACTAAGAATAAATCATTGTTGTGGTTATAGACTGCTGATGCAGACCATGCATCACCAAAGTTTTGCCCAGCAACCTTAGACCCTCCAGTTGCACTTTGAATTGCATCACTTTCACCTGTTGCAATTAAACCATTCACATTTAATGTGCCTGCAGTACCAATATTAATTTTTGGTGATTCATAGACAACAGAATTCGAAATACGGTTATCACCAAACATAATACCATCTACGTCTGCTGCACCTGCAATACGTGAGTTAAATACATCTACCGCACTTGATAAATTCTTTAATGGTGTATCTAATTGACCAAATTTTACTGTACCAAAACGTTTATCTTTTAAACCAATAAAACGTGTACGGTTATCAAATGGTTTTGAGCTATCACTGCCACCACCATTGTCTGCATAAATTGTCCAATCCGCTTGGTAAACCGCACTTACATTATTTGTTAATTTTTCTTCACCTTTTACACCAATAAATGAACTATTGGAATGCATTTTTGTAGAATCACCATTTACTGCATCGTTATCTGGTAAATAATCGATACTTAAGTCAATTCCACCGTAAACAGTTGGCATAGCAGATGCACCCATCGCCATCATACTAAGTGCAATCGCAATCGCTAATTTTTTCATCTTCCTATCCTTTACATGGTAAATACGGAATTAAAGTTTAACCCTTTAAACATTACAATGATTACAGGGTGTTTACTGCTAGTAACTATATCATTACCTAAAGTTGCGATTTTTACCATATCTTTACGTAAAATTTTGACTAAAGTTTTAATCAAATGATTATTTTTTAATCCAAACTGGTTTTTATTCCATCATTTTTCTCCATTTAATATTGCTTTCTTTCTCTTGTGTTCTACTTTACAATAGTGGAATTTTAAAATGATTTTTTAAATGGGATATGTTATGACCACTAAACCAATTATTTTGACTGGCGACCGTCCAACAGGGCAATTACATTTAGGGCATTTTGTTGGCTCTTTACGTTCTCGTGTGGGCTTACAAGATAGCCATCATCAACATTTATTACTGGCAGATACGCAAGCCTTAACCGATAATGCGGATAATCCTGATAAAGTTAGAAATAATATTTTAAATGTTGCTTTAGATTATTTAGCAGTTGGCATTGACCCAACAAAAACAACGATTTGTGTGCAATCTTGTTTACCTGCATTAAATGAATTATCGATGATTTATTTAAACTTTGTTACGCTTTCTCGTTTAGAACGTAATCCAACCATTAAGGCTGAAATTCAGTTGCGTGGTTTTGAACGTGATATTCCAGCAGGTTTTTTATGCTATCCTGTATCGCAAGCGGCGGACATCACGGCGTTTAAAGCAACAGTTGTGCCTGTAGGTGAAGACCAAATTCCAATGATTGAACAAACCAATGAGATTGTTCGCCGTGTCAATCGTCAAATTGGGCGTGATGTGTTACCTGAATGTCAAGCGTTATTGTCTAATGTTGGGCGTTTACCGGGGTTTGATGGTAAAGCCAAAATGTCAAAATCGTTGGGCAATACCATTGTTTTAGATGCGCCTGATGCAGACATTAAAAAAGCGGTGAATGCAATGTACACAGACCCAAATCATCTTCGTATTGAAGACCCAGGACAAGTGGAAGGCAATGTTGTATTTACTTATCTTGATGCGTTTGACCCAAATAAAGAAGAAGTGGAAGAATTAAAAGCTCATTATCGCCGTGGTGGTTTGGGTGATGGTACGGTAAAAAAGCGTTTAACAGGTGTTTTACAGGAGTTAATCGCTCCAATCCGTGAGCGTCGTGCAGAATTGGCAAAAGACCCTGACTATATTATGGACGTCTTAAAACAGGGAACTGAAAAATGTCAAATCATCACACAAGCAACGCTTGAAGAAGTCAAAGATGGTTTACGTTATTTCCGTTTCTAAGATGTTGTTTATAAAATAAAAATAGGGCGTATGAAACATTTTATTACGCCCTATTGTATAAAATTGAACAATCGTCTAAGGTTGTTTTAATAATTCTTCCAAATTATCGACCCACATCAATCGTCCGCCCACATTTCGTTTTGCACTTCCTTCATCACTCATTAAAACTAATTTTGTTTTACCTTGATGTTGTACAACATCAACAGCTTCCACATTGGTCATCAGTTCAAGACCTGCAATATAGATTTCTCGTGGTTGTGTCTCTGCCGTTCCGTTCCAAACCCATAATTGTGATTGCCGATTGCCTTTTTCGCCAAGCTCATTGCTTAACCAATAAACATCATGGTCAATATCATAACTTAAACTGCGAATACCACCCCCTTTTAAATCGAGTGTAAATACATCGCTAAAAATAGGTGTGGCATTTTCAGTAAATACTTGTTTTGGATTGCTAATCGCTAAAATTAATGATTTTTTATTAACATCAGGGTCTCGAAAACCAATCATCAAACGTTGATGTTTATGGTCATAGGTTAAACCTTCAATATTAATGGTTGCAAAATCAACCTGTTGCCCCAGTTTTTCTTGTAATAATTGTTTAAGTGATGCTGATTCATTTAATTCATCAACTAAATTGGTATAGACTTCTATCTCTTGTGCTTGATTACCATAAATTTTAAAGCGGATTAATTGTTCACGGTCTTCTCTACGTTCACCTTTTTTATTACTAGAATGTGATGTAATGGCATAGAGATATCCTTCATCATCGCTTGTTAGACCTTCAACATCACTTAATTTATTTTTCATACTACGCACTAAACGAGAATCTATCGCTTCATTTTCAATCACTTGTCCTGTTTCATTGATGGTTAATAAGCCTAAAGCATATAAATATTCATCTTCTGCAACCAATAGTCGTCCAT
>JBHACK010000114.1:0-31459 GCA_041854545.1 Acinetobacter sp.
AGATGAATTAAAATACGTTGGTGTTTTTATGATGAAAAACTTAAAATTTGCACTTGTATGTATGGCAGTTTTAACTGCTGGACAAGCAAATTCTGCTTGGCAAGTCATTAGCAATGTGATGGGCAATGAATATCGTTATTCTTATGATAGTGCAACCAATGCTGAAGTGAGTACCTTTTTTGGCAAAACCTATCGTCAAGCATGGTTTAAACAAGAAATCATCAATGACCTTAATCCAAATGACCAATTAACCGTTGGTGATTTCATGTTAAATTTATGGCGATTTGATTGTGCCCAACGTAAATTAGGGCTTTCACGTTCGATTGAATTTAAGCGTGATGGTCGATATGTTCAAGATATTAAAAACCCAGTTGTTGCCATGGCAAGCATTATTCCAGATACATCAGGATATCTGATGTGGCAAAAAGCGTGTTCAGGGTATATGGCAAAATAAAAAAATAGGTTACACATTCAGCTGTAACCTTAATTATTTGAGAATGAAAAATGAAAAATAATTTTAAATTGTGGTTAGCGTGTTGTTTACTATTTCCAATGAGCCTTCATGCTGAATCATGGGCATATATTGAAAAAAATGCAACAGATGAATTTTTCATCAATAAAGACAGTATTCGTGAGATTAAAATTAATGACCGTGCATATAAACAAGCATGGCTAAAAAAAGTAATTTATCAAACAACCGATGCTGACCAAGAAATAGGAAAATATTCACAAAGTTTGATTCGCATGGATTGCCAACGCCATCAATTTACATTAATGAATGAAACAACATACGGTAAAGAAGGTTTGATGGAGAGTACCGATTCATTCGATGAAAACAATATGTATATTGTCGAGCCAAATAGTATCATTGAAAGTGCGTTGTTTGCGATTTGTGATGGGGTTTATCCTACAAAATCAGAAACTACAGCTACAAAAAATGAAACTGTTGCTCAATCAAGTGCTGAAGAGCTTTCACTAGAAGAATTGATTGAAAAAGGAATGAAAGAAAGTGAAGCAGAGAAATCATCAACAGCAAATACGACAGGCGTTGTAACAAAAGCAACGACTAAAGCCAAAGAAACGGCAAGCAAAGTAAAAGAAACAACCACGACTAAAACCACAGAAATGGTGAGTAATACGGAAACTGCTGAAGAGTTATCACTAGAAGAACTCATTGAAAAAGCAATGAAAGAAAGTGAAGCAGAGAAATCATCAACAGCAAATACAACAGGCGTTGTAACAAAAGCAACGACTAAAGCTAAAGACACAGTAACTAAGGTAAAAGAAACAACAACCACTAAAGCCAAAGAAACCGTAAGCAAGGCAACTGCAACAACCGCTAAAGCTAAAGAAACTGTAAACAAAGCAACTGAAACAGCGACCAAAGCTAAAGAAGCAACAACCGCTAAAGCTAAAGAAACCGTAAGCAAAGCAACTGAAACAACAACTAAAGCTAAAGAAGCAACAACTGTTAAAGCTAAAGAAACTGTAAGCAAAGCAACTGAAACAGCGACTAAAGCTAAAGAAGCAACAACCGCTAAAGCTAAAGAAACTGTAAGTAAAGCAACTGAAACAGCGACTAAAGCTAAAGAAGCAACAACCGCTAAAGCTAAAGAAACCGTAAGCAAAGCAACTGAAACAGCAACTAAAGCTAAAGAAGTAACAACCGCTAAAGCTAAAGAAACCGTAAGCAAAGCAACTGAAACAGCGACTAAAGCCAAAGAAACAGCAACATCTGCAACTGCAAAGGCAAGTACAGCAGTGAACAAAGCCGTAGAAACTGCATCAAAAGCCACAACAACGGCGACAAAAGCCAGTGATACAGTAAGCAAAGCAACAACAACTGCAACGAAGGCAAGCCAAACGGCATCTAAAGCGGTTGCTACTGCAACAAAGGCAACAGATACTGTAACCAAAGCGAAAGAAACGGCAACAACGAAAGCAACAGCAAAAGTAACAGAAACAGCATCTAAAGTAACGACAACCGCAACAAAGAAAGCGAGTGAAGTTTCATCACAAGCAGGTGCGAAAGTCAGTTCAGCAGTTTCCAAAGCCATATCAAAAACTTCAGAGTCTAAATGATGAGGGTAAACAATGAAATTATCTTATTTAGCCAGTTTAACGACAGCTATTGCATTAAATGTGATGATGCTTTCAACAGCATCAGCAAATAGTGGTAGTTGGCAATTTGTGGGTAAAAATGCAGAATACGAATTGTATATTGCACCAACAACGATTAAGACCATTCAACGCACACAATTTGCTCCAAAATATCAACAAGCATGGTTTAAATTTCATATCCATACGGATTTAAGCAAAGATGGATTGCGTGTAGGCGATTATAAATTACGCTATTTCCAATTTGATTGTGCTCAACAAACTTTAGGACTTGTCAAAGGTATTGATTATTTACAAGATGGTACCATTGCAAAAACAGAAATGCCTTCAAATGTTGAGATGAAACCGATTGTACCTGATTCTATTGGTCAAGGTTTATCCGATGCCATTTGTTTAGATAAGTACAATATTCCTGCACCGCCACTTTAATTTTTGTAAATAGCGGAATATAAAAAGCAAGTCAATGACTTGCTTTTTTTTGGGAGAGAATTTGAATCTGTCGAGATAAAAATTAAACACCATCTTTAGCAATACAAATGCCAATTGCACCTTGATGCTCATGCCAGAAAAATGGAATGACATAAGAATATTTATCTTTAGGAAGATAAAGTGGCGTTGGAGCTCCTTCTGTTAAAATAGGTGGAGAAATGATGAATTGAGAACCAAACTCAGTACGTGCATTTCCTGAAACGGTGTTTGCAATTTCACCAATTAAGTCTTTTAACAAATAAATAGAATTATCTGTTTCACCTAAGGTATGAAGAAGGGTACGCAACATTGCACTTGGTGCTGTTACATAAACACACCCTTGGAATTGACCAGAAATGGTAATAATTCCAGTAAAATCATACGCAATTGGTGTTAAATTGCTGTTTAAATAAGGCGTAGAAATATCTTGTAAACTATCGCCCGCCTGTGCAAAAAAGGAGATGACAGATTCGATAAATACATTCAGTTTTTCTGCTTTCATATATAGAACTCTAAAGAAAGTTTAGTCTTGTAAGCAAATGACAATTTGACCTACTTGTGATTGCCATGTTATAGGGATAATAAATGAACGTTCATTCTTAGGTAGAATAATACTTTGCGGTGCCCCTTTAAATACGAATGGAATTGAAATATGGAACTCTGAACCAAATTCAGAACGAGCATTCCCTGCGATGGTGTTAGCAATTTCACCCACCAAATCAATCATACTCGAATCTGCTTTATTTGGCTCACCAATTTCTTGAAGAATACCATTTAATAATGCCTTTGATGCAGTCACATAGACTACACCACGTTTTACTCCTGAAATACCGATAACTCCAGTATAATCATGTAATTGTGGAAGATTATTTTCCAAAAGATAGGGAGTCTCAATCACGAGCTCATCATGACCAAATTGGTCGAAATAATGACGTACAATATCTACAAATGCATTTATTCGTTGTGATTTCATTAAAATTAATCCTGCATGAGTTCATCAAGTGCCGAAATAAGGTCTTCATCGGAGAATGGTTTACATAAGAAACCACTTGCTCCAAGAGCGAGCGCTTGAATGCCTGTTGCTTTATCAGATAAAGCAGAAACAACTAAAATACGAACACTAGGGTCCATATTGACCAGTTTTTCAATACATTCCAAGCCGTCCATTTGTGGCATGGTTAAATCCATAGTAACCACATGTGGACGATGTAATCTAAATTTTTCAAGTGCATCAACACCACTATTGGCTGTAGCAACTAACATAAATCGTTCTGAATTATATGCACGTTGAATACGATTCCGAATAATATTGGAATCATCAACAATCATTAATTTAAACATAGGTACTCTCTTAAATACTAGAATTGCTCTATAAGTATTTCTACTTATAGAGCAAATGAGCAGATGTGGTTGCTTATAATGGTAAGCTAATCACAAATTGTGTGCCTTGTCCAGTTACACTGTGGACATTTAATTTACCATGAAACTCACTGACACGGTCTTTAATGATGTCTAAACCAACACCACGACCGCCATCTTCATCAACACTATCGCGTGTAGAGAAACCAGAAGTAAACAAGATATTCATTAATTGACTTTCAGTTAAGTCATTAACTTGTTCAGCAGTATATTTACCTTGTTCCACAAGTTTCTTACGAATGCCTGCATAATCAATACCTTGACCATCATCTTCAAGGGTCAATGTTAATTGATGTGCATCTTTTTGTATTTTCAATGCAAGTAAACCAGCATCTGCCTTACCTTGGCTAATACGATGGTTCGGATATTCAATACCATGAACAACCGCATTACGCAATAATTGAATACTGATTTCTTTAACAACATTTTCTAAGCGTTCAGGAATTTTTGCAAAATCCGCAGCATTCAATTGTAAGTGTACTAATTTATTTTGACGAGATGCAATATCTTTCACAAAATTTTGATAGTAACGAGAAACTTGTTGCTCTTGTTCTAAACGTTGAGATTGTTGAGCATCTTGTTCTAAGAACTTAAAGTTGCGGTCATTATTTGAGCTAGTAGATGCTGGAGCATTTGCTGCTTGAGCAATACGTTCACCCAATTTAGAAATGGTGTTCGCAAGGGTTAATAACTCATCTAAGTGAACCGTTAATGGCAAGAAGTCGTTACCAGATAATTGTGATTGATTTTGTAAGATATACATCTTATCTTCTGCATCAGTCGCAATTTTGGTAAAGTTGTGCAATTTAAGTGCAGATGCTTCGCCTTTTAAGCTGTGCATTTCACGGTAAATTGATTTAAGTTTTGCTTGTAATTCAAATTGAGAGCTACCTGGATTTTTCAAGACGTTGTTAATCTTGTTAATATGGTCCATGGTATTGGTAATAAATTCTTGAATGACTTTTGGATGAACATTAAGAATTGTAGTAAGCATTTCAATTTGTAAATCGTTTTGAGCACGTTCTTTTTCAAGACGTTGTTCTAAGAGTACCGCATTCGATACGTCATTTACGTTCACCAAGATACGCACGATTTCTTTATTTTCATAAACGCGTGAGAATTTAAAGTCAAGATAGCGATTCTTAGACGTTTCTTCATCACGGAACATGATTTTATTTAATGGGTTCAAGTCGTTTACAAGCGTTTCTTTTACACGTGGGTTATATAACTGTTGGACGAATTGACGTGTCGTATCCAAATCTTTATCAGAAATACGGTTACGTAAAACAGTTGTTAAGTTTTCACCTGCCAAACGTTTAGTTCCCATAATGCCTTCAAGAGCATTTGAGTATTGATGACCGATGTTTAACTCTTTGTCCAAAAGGAACAAACCTGTACTTACCGTAGTCATGATTTCAGTCGTTTCACGACGTGCTGCTTCGAGCAATTTATCGTTATTGACTAACTGACGTAATGCACCGAAGATAATTGCAACGAATAAACCAATCGCAACTAAGATACCTACAATTTGCACAAACTTTAATACGCCTGCTTGGTCTTGAGCAGTTGCTGATAAGCTCACACTAATATCGGAAATTTCACCTTGTAACGCTTGGTTATATAAACGAGTATAGTCAACCAAGTAGTCACTGGTTTCTTTTTTGATGGTACCACGTGCGGTATCTTGACTAAAGTTATCAAGCAAACCGACATATGGCGTCCACATTTGTTGGATATTGTTTAATACCACTTTTAAGTGTTCTGAATCTAAAGCATCAACATCAACAACTTTACCACTTGGTAAAGTTACTGTACCACCTTGTTGCAAGGCTTTTAATGCTTCTGCAAACATGGCTTGTTGAGCTTTTACTTCTTCAATACGATACAAAGCGGTTTGTGATAAGTTTTGCAGTTGTACAGTATTATCTGCAGTTGGTGTATTGCGTAAAGACTCTGCTAAGAACAAGTTTACATCTAACAAGTTTTTAGACAATTGTTCGACAATTACCCCTTGTTGTGTAACCACTTCAATTTCTTGTGTCGATTTTGCAAATCGGTTTGCTGCAAAGAATGACATAATCGAAAGGAACGCAACCAGCCCTAAGAAGGATGCAACCAGCACTAATAAGTTGCGGTATTTTCCATAGTGTATCGTATCTAATTTTTGATAATTAATCGATACTGTTGGTTTTTTAATAGCCATTGTGATAGCTCCGTGAATTTTTCAATATTAGTGAGCTTTATCATCATGAGCGTGGTCGTGCCCTGAAGATAAATCTTTATATGGAATTTGCACAACTTTATAGTGCATCTTATATTCAATGCCTGACATGATTGGTTTACCTGCTGCAAGGTTCGCCGCTAAACGTAATGATGTTCTAGCTTGGTTGTCATAATCATTGAATACGGTTGCAACCATATCGCCACTTTTAACCGCATTATTGGCAACGTCTGTTCCATCAATACCAAAAATAGGAAGTTTTACGCCCCCTTCTTTGAGTGCCTCAATCACACCAATTGCCATACTGTCGTTATTAGCTAAAATTACTTCAACTTGTGAAAATTGTGGCATTGCCATCCATTTCTTCACAAGGTCTTTTGCTTGAGCAGTTTGGAACATCGCATAATCGCTAAAGATTTTTTGTACAGGCACACCTAAAGCAGGGTAGTTTTGCATGGTACTGATTGCCCATTTTGTACGAGCCATCGCCCCTGCATGGTTTGGAATCCCTTCAACAATTGCAAATTGAATAGTCCCATCACGGTTTTTATCCCATGCTGGATTCTTTTTCCAATGTTCAAGTACTTGTAAGCCTTGTAACATTCCTGCTTGGCTTGCATCACCATCGACAAAATAGGCGTGTTCACAGCTTGCTAAGGCTTTGTCCCCTGGGTTACGGTTAAAGAAAACTAAAGGTAATTGACCACAGTATTTTTTGATAATTTCAGGGCCTTTTTGTACATCAACTAAGTTGATAACAAGTGCTTTTGCTCCCTTATTTTTCATACTTTCAAATTGGCTATCTTGTAATTGTTGATTATTACTCGCACTTTCCAATAATACCGTTAAGTCAGATTCCTCTTCTCCTACTTTTTGATATGATTTATATGCACCTTGGAAAAATGGGTTCGTATCAATACTACTAATGGTAACACCGACAGTTGCCTCAGGATAAGGCGTTTTTTCATAGTGAGCGTGGTTATGTTGTTCATTATGTTCTTCGCTTGAACAGGCAGACAGTAACAAACCAGATAATATTAAACTCAAGTACTTTTTGTTCATGAGATGAGCCTCAACATAAGGAATATGTGCATATTTTATTACAAAAATAGACAAAATCAATCTTTAAATTCCTAAAAAATGTGATAAATATCACATTTTTTAAAAATAAATATACATTATTTTTTATCAGATGATAAATTTTGACAAAAATAATAAAAATAGGTACATTAATTTTTTAAGATTTTTAGAGAGATGTCATGTCTATTGCTCAATTCGCCGTGATTGGAAATCCAATCGAACATTCACGCTCACCTGAACTTCATCACGTATTTGCAAAAAAATTCAACATTGATTTACAATATCAGAAACGTTTAGCACCTTTAGATGGCTTTGCTGAAAGTGTACACGAATTTTTTACTCAAGGCGGAAAAGGCTTAAATGTAACCGTTCCATTTAAAGAACAAGCCTTTGAATTATGCGACCATTTAACAGAGCGAGCAAAAATTGCACGAGCAGTAAACACCTTATGGCAACAAGATGGCAAACTCTATGGTGATAATACTGATGGCATAGGATTGGTGAATGCGTTTACCGCATTAGCTCAACCATTACACAGCAAAAAACTTTTGATTTTAGGGGCTGGCGGAGCAACGCGTGGCGTTATTTATCCATTTGCTCAAGCAGGTGTACAAGAAATTGTGATTGCTAATCGAACCTTAAGCCGAGCAGAGCAACTGATTGATGATGTCCGTCCATTTGTAGGAAATTTAACCCTTTCAGCTTGTGAATTGACTGAAATTTCAGGGGAGTTTGATAGTGTGATTAATGCCACATCTGCCAGTTTATCTGCTGAGTCTGCCTTAGTTTTACCAGAATCGTTGCAGTTTAAGTTTGCGTATGAAATGGCGTATGGCAAGCCTTCAAGTTTTTTACAACAGGCGGAGCAACGTGGCATTGCATTTGCAGATGGTTGGGGTATGTTGGTTGGACAAGCAATAGAAGCGTTTGCCATTTGGCATGATGGAAAACGTCCACAGCTGATGGATTTTTTATAAAGATTGAAAGATGAAAAAAAGGCTAAATGATGGATTCATTTAGCCTTTTTGTTGTATTTGCCCTTAACCTTTTTTCGGTGGACGACCACGACGACGATGAACGGTGCGAATCGTTTTATCGCCCGAAATTACGCCATCTGTATGGCTTTTAGGCATTAACTGTCCACTGATTTGAGCAATCGCAGATTGTGCCTCAATGCTAAACCCAATTTGCGTCAAACTTTGTGGCGGTTGAAATTTAATATCAACCGTTTCATGGGTTGCTATGGGGCTTTTTTCACGTTGTGGCGTTACTGGTTCAACAGCCGTTTCTACAGGAACATTTGTAGATGGGTGTTCTGATTCATCAACCGTGGTTTCTGCTGTAACAGGTGTTACGCTTGGTTCAACAGGCGTTGATTCCGCTGTAACTGCTGTAGTCGTTGCAGGTTTAACTTTGACAGTACGACTGACCACATACACGGTTGGTGTTGTAGTTGTTTCTGCCTGTTCTTCAGTTTTTTGCTCTTGCTGACGTTGCAAATACTCTTGTTCTTTCGCCTCTTTTGCTAATTGACGGCGTACTCGTGGGTCATTGGCAATACGAGCCTCTGGTTGTTTTGGCGGTGTTAAATCCAACACAGGAACAGGTTCATGTTCAACGGCTGTACTTGGTAATTCAACATCACGTGTTACAGGTTTTTTCTCAATGACAGGTGTAATGGTCTGTGCTTGAGCTTGTTCAGCATTGTATTGTTCAACAAATTTATTTAATGCACGATTAAAGATTTGCACTAAGGTAAATTGTTCTGCCAATACCGCATAATCGTCCTTAAAGTATAGGTCAATCAAGGACTTGACGCTATGTTGAGCTAAGGTTGGGATTTGCGTTGCTTTCAGTTTAACCACTTCAACCACAGGAGTAGATTGTTCTGCTTGCTGTTTACGGCGTAAACGTGGGTCATTGCTAGCACGTTGTACAGGAGCAGGGGTTACAGGTTCCACAGTTTCAGGCTGTTCTACTGGAATCGTTGGTGTAACATCAGCCGTTTCAGGGCTGACATCAGCAACAGGTGCAGTTACAGGAGCAACCGTTTCGACTTTTTGTGCTTTTTGTGGAACTAAGGTTAAGATTTCACTTTGACCTTGGTCAAGATTAACCACTAAAGCGGTATTGATGATGTTATGTTGAGGAACATCAATCATTTCTACACGGATTGCGGTTTTACCTTCAGCAGGCTGAACCGTTTTTTGCTCAACACTTGGTTGTGCGATAACACTATCATGCTCAATCGCTGAAACAACCTTAGCATTTTCAACAGATACGGTTTCAGTTTCAGGCACAGGAGCGATTGCTTCTACAAGAATGGTATCTTGTGGAAGTTGAGCGAAATTATCGTGATGAACCGGATTTTGTTCTAATACGCTCATATCACGCTGACGTGCAGGACGTTGCGGACGTGGTTGGTTCGGGTCACGACGTGGAACGTTTTGCTCTTCATCAGCGTGTTGGCGTTGTTTTTGCTGACGTTTGGCTTCACGTTGTTCTTGGCGAGAAAGCTGAACGATTTCTTCATGTACCACACGGCGTTGTGGTTCGCTTTGTTCTTTTGTTTTACGTTGTTTTTTCGTTGCCGTGTTGCTTGCTGAAGTCGCTTGTGCTTGACGTTGAGCTTTTTCGCTTTTTTCCGTTTCTCGGTGCGTATTTTTGACAGACGCTTGAGCATACGGTGTTGCTTGTGGAGCAGGGCTAGGCTGTGCTTGCGGAGCTACAGCCGTTGGAGTAGGAGCAATCACATCATGGTTAATATGACCAAATTGCCCTAAGCTCACCGCTCCATTATTAATCATCATTTCAATGCTTGCTGCTGCATTTTTCGCAGTGCGATGATGGTCAATGGTTTTTGCTTGTTTTTGTACAAATAAATTTTCTAACCAAGCACATGGACTAGTTGCAGATGTTGCTTGTACTGGAGCAGGTGTCTGTGCTGTTGTAGGCTGTGTTTCCGCATTTGGAGCTTTTTTCTGCTGTGGAGCAGGCGTACTTGGTACTGGCGTTTGTACTGGAGCAGATGCAAACTGTGGAACAGTTTCAGGCTCATCTAAATGCCATTCTGATGACTCATAGCCTAACTCTTTTTCACTTGAACGAGTTGCTTCTGTACGCTCATAACTACTTGGGGCATAACCATCAGGGTTAAATTGAATATTATAATGTGGGGTTTCTAAATGTGGGTGTGGTAAAACCGTTACACGCACATTAGACGTTTGCTCTAAATACACTAAACTATGACGTTTTTCATTAAGTAGGAACGCTGCAATTTCAACAGGCACTTCCACTTGAATTTCACCTGTACGCTCATTAAGTGCAATTTCTTCGATTTTACGCATAATCGATAAAGATAATGAACGTAAATCACGCACCATGCCCGTACCATGACAACGTGGGCAAACGTAACCTGTTGCTTCTTCTAAAGATGGACGTAAACGCTGACGGCTCATTTCCATCAAACCAAAACGAGAAAGTTGTCCGAATTGGATTCTTGCACGGTCAGTTTGCGTTGCTTCACGCAATTTCGCTTCAACCATACGTTGATGACGGTCTTTGCCCATATCAATAAAGTCAATGACCACTAAACCGCCAATATCACGCAAACGTAATTGACGTGCGATTTCTTCTGCTGCTTCAAGGTTGGTATTTAATGCAGTTTCTTCCACATCACTACCACGAGTTGATTTAGCCGAGTTAATATCAATCGAAACAAGGGCTTCTGTTTGGTCAATGACAATCGAACCGCCTGATGGTAATTTGACTTCACGTTCATAAGCGGTTTGAATTTGAGCTTCAATGCCATAATGAGCAAATAACGGCTCATTTTGTACATAAGTTTTTAATTTACTCAACTGATGTGGCATCACCGTTTTAATAAAATGGTACGCTTCATCATAGGCTTGTTTACTATCAATTAAAATTTCCGCAACATCATCACGCAAATAATCACGCAACGCACGAGTAACAACCCCAGCTTCTTGATGAACCAGCATCGGTGAAGGGCCACTTTGAGCGATATTTTGGATTTGAGCCCATAAATCTAATAAATGCTGTAAATCAAGCTGTAATTCTTCAACACTACGCCCAATACCTGCGGTACGAACAATCACGCTCATGCCACGGGGAACATTGAGTGCAGCAAGGTTTTGTTTTAATTCTTCACGCACACTTCCTGAAATTTGACGGCTAATACCGCCCCCTTTTGGATTATTTGGCATTAACACCAAATAACGTCCTGCCAAAGAAATAAAGGTCGATAAAGCAGCACCTTTATTGCCACGCTCTTCTTTTTCAACTTGGACTAATAATTCCGTACCTTCGCTAATCAGTTCACGAATATTGATATTTTCTCGTGGGTCGGTGTGCAAATAAGAACGTGCGATTTCTCGCATAGATAAAAAGCCCTGTTTTTGAGCCCCATATTCAACAAAAACCGCTTCTAAAGACGGTTCTACACGGGTAACATGACCTTTATAAATATTAGATTTTTTCTGTTCACGAGTACGATTTTCTAAATCAAAATCGTAAAGACGCTGACCAGTAACAAGGGCAACACGCACTTCTTCTGGGTGCGTGGCATTAATTAACATACGTTTCATGGGTGTAAATACCTTTTACAATGGCGACCCAAACATATTCAAGGTGAGATGTGGTTTGCTGAAACGCAAAAATCCATATTAAACACGAAAAATCACCTAAAGGTGATGGCTTAAACACGATAACAACATGGGTTTATCGTGGTGTAATGGTAAAACCATTTTCTCAATCTCATCATTCACTGGTACAAGTTGAGAGCATTGGCTGAGTCAATCCTACAATCACACCGCCACATTTACTTTGGTTTTTGTGATTGAACCTGAGTAGATACGGAATGGAACATCGTATCCATGTGTGGTGATACAGGTGATTTGAAACGTACCATGCGATAGGTAACATCTTCAAAACCCTTTTCCAATTACTTCTCAACATGACCTGAATCATGATGAATACATTTGCAGTCTATTATTTTGTTTAATATACAGGGGTAAATGTTGAAATTGTCCACGATGATGGTCATTCAATTTACAAAACATTCACCTTTTTATGTCATTTACCGATATAATGATACGCCTTCGGTACAGGCAAATTTGTTTGGAATCGCAATGTCAATAATTGTTCAATATTGACACCGTCCATGTGCGTAACTATAGCAAAACTTCAATCATCTGCCTATGGGAAAAGCGTTATATTATGGTGAATAGACCTGTTTAATGTTGCTTTTTTGCCCTAATTGCAGGAATTGTTCATATTTAACAGGTAATTTTCTTATGACTCAACGTTCAACATCAACACGAACGATGCAAAAAAAATCATCAACAGCTCCAAAAAAATCTTTAACATCAAAGACACGAGAGCGTGTGCCACAACATCAAACAACACAACCGCAAGGAGAACATAAAGGAGAGTATCAAGGCGTTACATGGTTTGAGATTGATGAACATCATGCAGGACAACGCATTGATAATTATTTAATTTTACGTCTAAAAGGCGTGCCGAAAAGCCGTATTTATCGCTTGATTCGTGAAGGGCAAGTGCGTGTTAATAAAAAACGAGTGAAAGCGGAAACACGTTTAGAAATAGGCGACCAAATTCGTGTTGCTCCTATTCGTTTTCAACAAAAAACCGAGCAAGATGTCCCAGTCAGCGATAAAATGGCTCAAGGTTTATTACAACGCATTGTATATGAAGATGATGGTCTGTTAGTGGTCAATAAACCATCAGGATTGGCGGTGCATGGCGGAAGTGGCGTTAATTTTGGTTTGATTGAGATTTTACGCACCGCCTTACAAAAACCTTATTTAGAATTGGTACATCGCATTGACCGTGATACATCGGGTTTGGTGATGATTGCCAAAAAACGCAGTAGTTTAAAGAAATTACAAGATTTATTGCGTGAACATAAAATTCAAAAAACTTATGTCGCATTGGTGAAAGGTGAAGTTGCGTTAAATGAGCAGTTGATTGACGCTCCATTATTACGTTATGAATTGGCAAATGGTGAACGCCGTGTGCGAGTGTCAAAAGATGGAAAACCAAGTCAAACCCGTTGGACTGTATTGCAACGCTTTAAAGGGGCGACGTTGGTGCAAGCATCGCCATTGTCGGGGCGTACTCATCAAATTCGTGTACATGGCTTAAGTATTGGACACCCTTTACTGGGAGATGATAAATATGGTCATCAAACAGAAAGCACGATTTCGGCACATCGTTTATATTTACACGCCTTACGTTTGGAGATTCCAGATTATCCTGTGATTGAAACGGAAATACCTGAAGAGTTTCAAAAAATGATGGCGGATTTATCTCGATAATTATGTGAATAGGTTGGTATTGAGTAATAACGAAACCCAACAGATTTAAAGCAAGGTTTTAAATGTGTTGGGTTTTGTGTTTTTATCTTTTTAATAAAATTAACGGTTTTTAATTAATCCGAACTCACTTTATTATAGAGATGAATGATAAAATCACTAATACTATAAAAGGTTATAAGGAAAAAGAAACTCTGCATTAATATATAAAGGGAGAATGGTAATATGTTGTGCACTTCCACAGAAGATAATGCCAAAAAATTAACAAGGATAACTGTGCAAAGTATTAAAGAAAAGCACATTACATAAACAAAAAACATACCAATATATCTAAAAAATTTTCTTTCATTGTATTTCGGCATGACTTTATCATAAGAAATAACACTTCTACGATAATAAAAAAAACTAAATAAACACCATAAGGTGATAAAAACATTTGGCGTTATGAAAAAATAAAACAATACTGCACTTCTAAAAATACCAAAGTTAATGACATCTTGCAGGTTTTTTAATTGACTTAAATATACTGGGTCATCTAAAATAAAGCCTAAAAAACCTTTGTTATGACTTGTAAAGGGAATAAATGATACGTGATTGTTCATTACCCAATCTAAAAAATATTTTAACCAACTTGGTTCATAAATTAAACCCCCTTGACTATCAACCAAGCATTTAACAAAAAACCATTGCGATAAAATAACCATAGCAAGCACTGCTATCGCAAAAGGTTCTACCGCTCTTGGCATTAAGCCACCTTCCCTTTCGATTAACCAATAAGTTTCTTGGGCAAGCTTTTCATTATCCATATTTTCTAACAGCTCAATCGGTGATGATAAGGATTCTTTGATTTTATTATCCAATGTAGCTTCTCGATGATTGAGCATAAAATAAATAATCCAGATAATCTCTTCACCTAAAATATAAACTTCTTTACGCCGAAAATCATCCAATTCATAAAATGGCACAAAAACTGGTTTATTTTTAATAATGAGAAAAATAATACTCAAAATTGATAAAACAAATACGATACTATGAAAAATAAAATTTTGAATTTTTGATAAATCTGGAAATTCTACATAAAACAATCCAATCGTTAAGATTGAAATAAAAAAAACATTTCTAAACATAATCCAATTATATTGCAATGCCATATGAGAGCTTAGCCAATTTTTGACACTCTTTGGATTGTTTTGGTAGGGATAATATTTTTTCATAAATCAAGACCTAATCATTAAATTAAATATCTTAGGAGATAATAAATGGTATATCATCACTAAAAATAAGGTATTTTTAGCGACTGGTTACAAGGAGTTTATTTTTGCCTACAACTTTATTTTCTTTATTTAAATAAAGCATTTCAGTTGCATTTGGTAGCATTACCCAAACAACCCCATTTTCAAATACACCAGCACGTTCATAAATCGCAGGAATAATTTCTTTTCCTTCTGTGTCAATAAATCCAACTAACTCTTGTTTGTTAGTTAATTTTTTAAAGTAAGCAGTTCCTTCTTTGAAACGACTAATGAATATATATTGACGCTGTGTTGGTACAATAATTCTGCCTGTTGGGTCAAGCACGCCATAATAAGAGTCTTGGATAAAAACAGCCCGTTTTTGTGAAAAAGGTTCAATTTTTTGATATGCCTTGCTTGGTTGGATGGTAAATGCTCCTGTTTTGTCAATCACACCAAGTCCTTGCATCGTTCGAACGACTGCGAAACCATCAGAAAAGTTTTTAGCGTCTATAAATTGTTGTGGAATAACAATTTGTCCTTGGGTGTTGGCATAGCCAATCAGCCCTGCATTATTTTTCACTAAGGCTAAACCTTCGCTATATTTATTTTCACGAGAACTGGTCAATGCTTGCCCAAGTGGAACAATTTCATTGCCTTGAGTATCAATAAAACCACATTCTCGTTGATTACACACTTGAGCTCGTCCATCTGTAAAAGGGTAAACGATATGATAAGGTCTTTTGGAAATAATTTGTCCTTGTGTGTTCATCAGTTGTTCTAAACCTTGGACTTCTTTTTTGTTTTGGACTTTGTAAAGCCCTTCTCCTAGATAAGATATTGAGTCGTAGTATTCGCCAATGTAGCGTCCTTGTTTATTGATTAAACGATAGACAAAATCATTCCCCATTCTGATGCCAACAATCGCATAACCATCTTTAAACGCCCATGCGTTATCAAATTGATGATTAATCACAAGTTTAAGTTTTTCATTGACATAGCCATATTTTCCATTTTGGACAGAGATTGCCATGTTGTCGCTAAAATCTGTGTATTGGTTGGCTTTATTGATATACCATAAGCGATGGCTTATCCAAGCAATATTCACTAAAATAAATAACAAGATACCTAATCTTAGCCATGTTTTCCACGTTTTTACGTTTGCTTTATTTTTAGGTTTGGCTTTCTTTTTCCGCATAAGTTTCTCCTAAATGTCCAAATATATTAACGATTTATAATATTTTAATTTGTTGTTTATTGAAAATCAATATGCTGTATCTTATGGTTGATATTTAAAATATCACATAAAATAAATTGAAGAACTTGGGCAATCACGTTATGTTATGGGTTACTTGAAAGGTCGTGTGGATTTATCATAACATGAGGTTGCATCTTTTGCTGATAGGCGGATTGGTCATCCTAATTTTAATGGGGCTAATATTACCACAATTTGCTCTATTACTATTGCCATGTTTATTTTTACTCATCGTATTATTGGGTTATTACATTTTTAAATCAAAACATCGAGTTAAATTTATTGTTGGATTGATGTTTTTATTCATTGTATTCTTAATCAGCTTTGTACTTGTCCCTTATTATCGATTTCAACAAGATGATTTTTTAAATGGAGCTCATTTAAAAGCCTGTGGTGATGAATATTCCCCTAATGCCCCTGATGTTTTGGTATGTACACCTGAATCCTGTCAAGTTTCAAATCATAATGTTGATTTTGGTTATAGTGGGCGAAATAATCAGCCTTTAAAAGGAGTGATTATTAAACGTGAATGGCGGATTTATGCTAGTAGGGTAGTTGATTTTCTATTTGAACCTTATATTGAGAAAAATCGTTATTGTTTAAAATGAATGAGAAAAATAGTGATAATGTTTACATTAAAACCCTTACAGCCTATTATGGGGAAATTAAAATGAAGCAAACATGGCATTTAGAAAATGTACAAGAAATTGCTAAAGAAGCACCTTATACATTCTATGTACCATCAAATGAGTTGATAACTAGGTTACAGGTTGGACATTTAGTCAAATTAATGTTTGCTAATGATGCTCGCCGTGAAACTGACCAATCGAATGCAGAACGAATGTGGGTAGAAATCACCAAAATTGATGGTGAACATTATGTTGGTGTGTTGGACAATATACCATATGAAATTCAACACCTTAAAGCAGGTGATGAAATTCATTTTCAAGCCCATCATATTATGTCGGTGTATAATGTGATTGACCCTATACCGTCATTAGCAAAAGATTATTGGGATAAATGTTGGACAACATTTGATATTTTAGATGGGAAAGCAAGTATTGCTTATCTCATTCGAGATGAACCTATAGATGAGCAGGATAGTGGTTGGCAAATTTTGTCCGGTGATGAGTCTGATGAATATTTAAATGAGAATGATAATTGTGCTTGTATTGCCTTAGGTACAGTATTAAATCTTGATGATAGTTTTAGAGCATTATTAACCGCAGATATTGGTTCATCTTTTGTAAAAAATGAGCAAGGTGAATGGGTTAAAGCGTTAGAAGATGAATGAAAAGATAATCTGATGAAAAATGTTAAATTAGTGATTTTTGATTGAGACGGCACATTATTTAATTTCATTCAAAGCATTATCAATAGTTTACAATTTATCGCAGAAAAATTTTGTTAAGTTATTGAAATAAAAATATTTTTGGAGAGCGTATGCCACATATTATTCTTGAAACATCAACTGAATTAAATGTTCAAGCTGATGATTTATTATTACATATCAATCAAGCCATGCTTGCTACGGGGCATTTTCAAGCGGTGGACATTAAAAGCCGTATCATTAAAACAGATGCGAGTTTAGTCGGTATTGGTGAAGACAATCCACATTTTGTATCGGCTCGTCTGCTGATAATGTCAGGACGGAGCGATGCTATAAAACAGCAATTTGCAACTACTTTGCTGAACGTATTAACCGATTATTTCACTCAGCAAGCCCAGTCCGTACAATGTACAGTTGAAGTGTTAGAATTAAGTGCAATTTATCAAAAGGCGATGACTTAAATGCAAAATATTCGTTTAGTGATTTTTGATTGGGACGGCACATTATTTAACTCCATTCAAAGCATTGTTGATAGTTTACAATTTACAGCAAAAACTTATGGTTATGTGATTAGTGAACAACAAGCCAAAGATGTGATTGGGCTTGCGTTACCGATAGCATTACAAACCTTATTTCCAACAGATGATGAAACGCTTAGGGAACGTATTTTACAGACTTATATTGAGCATAATGTTCCACATTCACAGCATGACCAATGGTATGAAGGGGCTTTTGCTTTATTGAATGATTTGCGACAACGTGGCATTTTACTCGCTGTTGCAACAGGTAAGGCTCGCAAAGGCTTAAATCGAGTGCTTGACCGTTTACAATGTCATGATTTATTTTCAGTAACACGTTGTGCCGATGAAAGCGAATCAAAACCTAGTCCATTGATGTTACAGCAAATTTTGGCAGAATTAAACCTAGAACCTCATCAAGCGGTGATGGTTGGGGATAGCATTTACGATATGCAAATGGCTCAAGCGATTAATATGCCCCGTATAGGCATTACACACGGCGTGCATCATCAAGCAATTTTGCAACCGTATAGTACAATGATTGTCAATAACATTGATGAATTAGCCACAGTATTGGGGCGTATTAAATAGCTGATAATGAGTAATGTCATGACCAAAACCATTTTATTTTAAGTTAAAATTATCTTGTAGGTTGGCGTTGAGCGATAGCGAAACCCAACATTTTAATATATTGATTTATGCTTTAAAAATACAGTTGAAATTGGCGTAATAAATCGATAAATATTTACGTTGTATCAACCCATTCAGCATCAGCATCTTGATTTGCAATTAAGGTGTGTTTTGGAAAAATTACTTTAAAAATAGAGCCTTGCCCAACTTCTGATTCAATTTCTAAGCGAGCATGATGTTGGAGTAAGGCGTGTTTAACAATCGCTAAGCCCAAACCTGTTCCGCCTGTGGCACGACTTCTGGACGTATCCACACGATAAAAACGCTCGGTTAAACGTGGAATATGTTCCGCACTAATGCCAATTCCTGTATCGTGTACCGAAAAATATGCTCCATCATCATGGTCATGCCAGCCAATGGTAATTGTTCCGCCTGTTGGTGTATATTTAATGGCATTGGTAATTAAATTAATAAAGGCACTGGTCATTGCTGATTCAGACCCCATGACATCATAATGACTATCAATTTCTAAATTTAAAGAATGTCCATAATCTAAATTATAAATTTGAGCATCATCAAATAAATGATTCATTAATTCAGGCATATCAATTTGTTGATGGTGAACGGTATTTTGATGATTTTCTAAATTGGCTAATAATAATAAATCATTGACTAAGGCGTTCATACGTTTGGTTTGTAATTGCATTTGCTGAAAACTACGTTCCCAGCCTGCTGGAATATTACCTTGGTCAAGAAAAGTTTCTAAATACCCTGATAATACCGTTAAAGGCGTGCGTAATTCATGCGAAACATTATCAACAAAGTTTTTACGGATTTGTTCTAAATTATGTACACGAGTAACATCATAGGCAATAATTAATCGGCAACGTTCACCAAATTGAACAACTTTAATTTGAATATAACGGTTTTGATATTCTGGCGATAAAATGGTTACACCATTTAAGAAAAAATCAGGGTTTTGTAAATATTGAATAAATTCTTGCTCTTTAAGAATATGAGTAATATGATGTCCTTTATGTTGTTCATGATGAATATTTAATAACACTAAGGCTTGTAAATTTGACCATAGGATAATATCGTGAGCATTTAATAAAACTAATCCTTCTGATAAATCAAATAAGGATTCTTTAACTTGGTGAATAAATTTATGCCATTCAAGGTCAGATAATTGGTCATAATCTTCAATATTAATAATGCGTTCAATCGACATTTAATATTTCCTGTTATTTTAATCAGTTTTATTAGAAAAACGATAGCCTGTACCACGCACCGTTTGCACAAAGGTATCAATGCCAAATGGTTCTAAAATTTTGCGTAAACGGCGAATATGGACATCAATGGTGCGGTCTTCAATATAGACATTGCCCCCCCAAACATAATCAAGTAATTGTGAGCGAGTATATACTCGTTCGGGGTGTTCCATAAAAAAGGCGAGTAGTCGATATTCTGTAGGGCCAATTTCAATAAGTTGTTGTTTATAATGAATGCGTTGTCCTGCTTTATCTAAAGATAATCCATCAAATTCAATACTATTATGTTGTTCTTGTTGCAAACGGGTGCGTCTTAATACCGCTTTACTGCGTGAGATGAGTTCTCGTGTGGAAAATGGTTTGGTTACATAATCATCAGCACCGACATCTAAGCCTAAAATTTTATTATCTTCCGATGATTTTGCTGAAATGAGAATGATGGGTAAACTGGCTAAACGTTCATCTTGTTTTAAGCGTCGGCAAAATTCTACGCCATTGGTATCGCCGGGGAGCATCCAATCCAGTAGCATTAAATCGGGATTATGTTCTAAAATTAAGGTGTAGGCTTGTACCGTATTTTCTGCACAAAAACATTCGAACCCTGCTAAACTAAAGGCTTGTGTCAGCATATCTAAAATATCAGGTTCATCATCTACAATTAAAATACGACCACTCATAGATATCATCAATATGTAAATGCCAAAATTTCTTTATCATAACATAGATATAGTTAAAATTCATTTTTATGTACAAGAAAAATGAAAAAAATGAAATTTATCATACCAATTATTCTACGACTAAGGTAGAATAGCAGAATCATAAATTTTTATTTATAGAGATTGCCCATTATGAATATCGTGATTGTAGATGACCACCCATTATTTCGTCATGCCTTGATTCAAGCAGTACGTTATAATTTTCCACATGTGCAAATCACCGAAATTTCAACGGCAAACGATTTATATAGCCTGTTAGAACAACAAGATGAACCAGATTTGATTTTATTGGATTTAAATTTACCGGGAGCATCAGGATTTTCCGCATTAGTGCATATTCGAGCTCATTATCCAATGTTACCAGTCATTATTGTATCTGCTCATGAAGAAGTCAGCATTATTCAACGTGCGATTGCACATGGGGCAATGGGCTATATTCCAAAATCTGCTCACCCAAGTCAAATTGGCGGAGCGATTAAAGATGTGCTAGAAGGTGAAATTTGGCTTCCACAATCGGTTGCAGGTCAAGAATTTGCACCACAAGCCACAGAAGAAACGGTGTTAGCTGAAAAAATTCAATCTTTAACCCAGCAACAATTCCGTGTGTTGATGATGGTTGCAGAAGGAATGCTCAATAAACAAATTGGTTATACCTTAGGCGTGTCAGAGGCGACCATTAAAGCTCATGTCACCGCTATTTTTAAGAAATTGGGGGTGCAAAATCGAACACAAGCCGTATTGGCAATACAAGCCTTAAATATTGGTGAAAATAAAACAACTTTATTATAAATGATAATTAAATTGTGATAGGGCGATAATATATCGCCCTTATTTTTTCGCTTGTTCGGTTAATTGTTTAACCCAAACATTCAATTCTTGTTGTGGAATATCTTCAATCTTATAACCTTTTTCTGCTAATTTACTATAAACCATTTCAATCATATTTTCAAAATAAACAGGTTGTTGTAAATTCCATTGATTGAATGCCACTTCTTTGGCTAAGTTTTGTAATAAATCAGTTTTTAAATTTGCAATACGACGTTGATTTTGTTGTAAATAATGCAGTTGAGTTTGTGGTGTTTTATCTAATAATAATTGAGCCGATTTATCCATAAAGAATGGTTTTAATGTGCCAGTTAAAATACGATTTAAATCATAGGCAGTGATATATAAATAACTCTTATTTAAAAATAATTCTTTGACCATAAATTGGTCTTTAAGAATTTCTTGTGTAGGCGGAAATGTATTCATGCTGTCCAAATTAGCACGCAAATGTAAATTGATAATTTCAAAACTACTTAAATTGCTAAATACATCATAAATTTCTGTTACATTATTTAAAATCTTTTTCAGTTCATTTTGCATAAAAAAGTATAATGCCCCTTCTTTAAAAGAGCGATTATCATGATAACATTCTGATAAAGTTTTCATTGCTGTTGTAAAAATAAGTTGATTTTTATCCGAGAAATACAGCGTTTCATGCCGAGAAAAAGAAGAAAGTAAAGATTTATTTAATTCGAATAATAAAAAATCATGTTGAACTAAATGATTTAAAATATGATAAATTACATTATAAATATTAATCCATTGATATTCTACAGCAGAAATATTTAAATGAGCAGAGTAGCTTTTAGGAACAAAATTCTTATTTTTAAATTGTAAATCAAGATTTGCAAAAATAGAAACATTATTCACCAAAGAATAAATGGATAAATCGGTCGCCATCGCTAAAGTTAATAATTTATCAGCAGAATAGGCGTGTTTTCCAAGAATAGTATTTAATTCTTGCCCAGCTTGTTCTAACGTATAATATGGCTGTAAATATCCAAAATCTGGAATTAAAATCATCTAATAACCCTAAATTAACGCTTTTTTGTGCAAAAAATCTACAACGACAAGGGGCTGTTGTAGTTTTTAGTAACATTATATTGTGAGTTTGTGATTATACGCTGTTATTTATCAATATGCTAGCACAAAACAGCTCTCCACTTGAAACAGCGGTGAAAATAATCGCAATAATGGAAATATGAATTATTTTTTATCTTTATCGGCTGCGTAACGTAACGCATCTAATAATTCATAGACACCCACTTGGGTTGGTAAAAATTGTAATTGTTCACGAATCATTTGCCATGTTACCCCAC
This sequence comes from Acinetobacter sp., assembly GCA_041854545.1. Classification (GTDB taxonomy): domain Bacteria; phylum Pseudomonadota; class Gammaproteobacteria; order Pseudomonadales; family Moraxellaceae; genus Acinetobacter. The sequence goes on from JBHACK010000114.1 coordinate 22,759, forward strand.
TACTACGTGTCAGAATCATACATGGATACATACGCGTTGCACTGCCAAGTGCTAAACGTTGCTGACCATGAATGACACGGAAACGATGGTTCTCTTGCAATAAGAGTAGTGGTGTTACTTTAGTTGCAGGGGCTTCATTAATCACAATCATTTGCTGTTTACTGATTAAACTTTCAACAATATGTGAGTAAAGACTGCTGGCTTTAACAATCACAGGTGAAGTGTGGTAAAGCTGACAACATTGTGTCAATTCAAATGCTTGATTTTTAAACTCTTTCCAAGATACTTCCGCAACATGAGCGAGTTGTTCTTGGTTTTTTGTTGCAATACGATTGATTAAATCCATCGCATGACGTGGATTCTCTGTTGCAAACACAAAGGTGTAATATTTGAAATGGTTTTGATGGTCCATCGTTTCCACTACATAAATAGGGGATTGTTGCACCTTACGCATATCAATATCACAACTTAATAAATTAAGATGTTGAATATATTGTGAAAGTTTAATTTGATAAAAAGACATCCCTTCAACATCATTTAACTCAAATTCACAATTCCATGCTTCAATCGGAACCGCTTTTTGAATTTCGACTTGTGCAGCTTGATTTTCAATACTACGGTTAATCGCTTCCGTTAAATTTTGGGTAGATGAACTGGCACGAGACATCAAATTAGAGATAGACTCTTTTTTCGGACGAGCAGATGCCATACGAATTTCAATTTGTGGCGAACCTTCAGATGTTTTTAAAGGCATTGCTAAAGGTTTATCATCTGCTGTGGTTTTTTCTTCAAAATCGAAGTTGAGTTCAACATCACTAAAATCATTGGCAACAGGACGCATCACTTTTCGATCACTATATTGCGTATGGCTTGGAACAGGTGCTTTCTCTTCCAAATCCATTTCAAAATTCAACTCTAAACTATCACTTAAAGGTGTTGATGGAATTGCACCTGTTACTTTTTGAGCATTTTGTACTTCTAATTGAGTTTTTGCTTTTAATTGTTGCATTAACTCTTGTTGAGCAGCAATATGTTGAGCTAACTGGATTTCTTGTACTAAGGTACTTGTTGAAGTCGGCTGAATTGAATCTTGTTGAATCGCTTGCAATGAAGGTACAGTACCCACCAATGCCTGTTGTATTGCTTTTGGGTCAACTGATTTATCTTTTAATTGTTCAGCCAAAACGGATGCCAAAAGTTGAATTGATTCAGGTGATATTGGTAAAGGATTCGCTGAAGTTGTAGGTTCAGGCTTGGTTGATGGAACACTAAATGCTGACACACCAGCAGATGAACCACTACCACCAAAATTAAATTCTTGGGTAAATTCTTGATTAAAATCATGTGTATTGGAAGATGAACCACCAATCGATGCTTTAGCTTCTTGAATTGCCGCTAATTCTAAGGCTTCCAATTGAGCAATTTCTGCTTGCATGACTTCATTAAACTTTTCAGCAAGCCATGTTGAAAGCTCTTCTAAGGTATCGCTCCATAAACTTTGGATAAAGGTTTTATCTTTTTTAATCCAAATTTGCCATAAACGATAATTTTTAAATAAAATCCCCCATCCACGTTCAGGATGTTGAAATAAACAGTCTTGTAATTGTGAAGGTTCAGCAGACATTCCAACAAAATAATTACCAAAAGGAGCGGTAAATTTTGCATAATTTTGGGCAGAAATACGCAAACCTAATTGTTGTAATAGGCTTTTTGCTTGACGGCAGATATGTTGGTCATTACATTCAGTCAAAATAATATTTAGACGTTGTGTAACTTCATCAACTTCATCATTGGTTAATAAAGTTTGTAATAATAAGTCAGATGCTTTTGTTAATTGTTGGTTGTATTGGATTTTTTTTAATAAGTCCATGAGATTCTAGCCTATTGAAACATAATAAGATGTGAAACCAATATAACCAAGGAAAACCTATTTAACTACTCTTGAAAAATGTATCATGTAAACATGAAATACATCAAAAATATACCACAAATATGTGAACTACTCCGCAGTAGTATAACATATTTCAGTTTTAAAACGAGAGGGAATGCTGAAATGTTAAGCAACTAATTGGGTATATTGACAATATAAATAAGCTAACACAGCAAGTGCAACCAATGGTGCAACAATTTTTGCCCACAGTGGCTCTAAAATAGGTTCTAATTCAATAACAGGGTGATGTTCTTGATGTTGGTCATGTTGGCTCATAATCACTGGCTCTTAAATTAGGATTTAGCCTTATTCTAAATGATTTTTAAAAATAAAAGCAAGATTGTTTTAGGCTTTTTTCAAGTCAATTTGGTCAATTAAGTGACAAAAAAGAGAATAGAATTGTTGAAAAAGATGTATTCAGATTTTATCTATGAAAAAATTGTGTTAAAATAATAAAATTTAACCAAAAGTGAGATAAATTGTGGAAATTAATCCATTTGTTTTACGTTTAAAAGACCTAAACGAGCGTGGTGAAACGCTTCGGAGGTATCTTTGACTACGATGTCAAAAAAGAACGTTTAGAAGAAGTTTTACGCGAATTAGAAGACCCAAGCATTTGGAATGACCAAGCACGAGCACAAGCGATTGCGAAAGAAAAAGGGGCTTTAGAAAATAGCATTGGTGTGCTTGACCAATTAAGCGAACAATTAGCCGATGCCCAAGCCATGTTAGATTTAGCGGTCGAGGCAGACGATGAAAGTTTGCTTACAGATGTAACCGCTGAATTGGACGTTGCAGAAGAAAAATTAGCAAAACTTGAATTCCAACGGATGTTTAATCACCCAATGGACCCAAATCCATGTTTCTTGGATATTCAAGCAGGGTCTGGCGGAACAGAGGCTCAAGATTGGGCATCTATGTTATTGCGTATGTATTTACGTTGGATTGAACGTCATGGCTTTAAATCAGAATTATTAGAAGTGTCTGATGGTGATGTCGCAGGAATTAAGTCAGCAACGATTCGTATTGATGGCGAATTTGCCTATGGTTGGTTGCGTACTGAAACTGGGGTACATCGTTTAGTGCGTAAATCCCCATTTGATAGTAATAATAACCGTCATACATCATTTGCAGCGGTGTTTGTTTCACCTGAGATTGATGATAATATTGAAATTGAAATCAATCCATCTGATGTTCGCACAGATACTTACCGTGCATCGGGAGCGGGTGGTCAGCATATTAACAAAACCGATTCTGCGGTACGTTTAACCCATATTCCAACAGGTATTGTGGTAGCGTGTCAAAATGAGCGTTCTCAACACGCCAACCGTGACCGTGCTTGGAAAATGTTGCGTGCAAAATTGTATGATTTGGAAATGCAAAAGCGTAATGAAGCCGCTCAAGCGTTAGAAGATTCAAAATCAGATATTGGTTGGGGTAGTCAAATTCGCTCTTATGTGTTAGATGATTCTCGTATTAAAGATTTACGCACAGGCGTGGAAAATTCTAATACAAAAGCAGTACTTGATGGTGATTTAGATAAGTTTATTGAAGCCAGCTTAAAACAAGGCTTGTAATTAAACCAACTAAAGAAATTAGGGGGATAATATATCCCCCTAATTTTTTAGAACCTGTATTCATAACGTTTTTGCAATGAAAAATGAGATAAATCGCCAGATTTTCAAGGAAAAAACGCAAGTTAATAGTGGTTCTATCGGCTAAGTTTTTGACGAAGAAAAGCAAGATTTAGCCATTTTTCATGCAAAAGCAAACATTCATTCTTAAATGTCAAACAAAACTTTACAGCGTAATGTTGTGAATACAGGTTCTTATTGTTTTTGCTGTTTAAATAACCATTCTTTTGCAGAATCAATGTCATACGCAACTTTCCAAGTCCCTACATGAGCTTGACCTTTATTGGTGCTGTTCGGGTCTTTGCGTTGGTCAGGCAGTGTACCAGATGCAATGATGGCATAGTAAACATTGCCTTGTTTTTGCAATAATTGTTCTAATTCTTGGCTCATTTTTTTGGTGTCGCTACCATCAGTTAATTCTGCTTTTTGTACGACTGCACCATGTTTTGCCAAGGTTTCTGTAATTGCATTTTGCCCTGGGAAGGCTTTCGGGTCATCTTTAGAAATCACAATCAGCATTTTATTTTTTGCCATTGGTGGTGTTTTTTCCGCTGCCCATTGTCCTGCCACAAAATAACTGCCTGCAAAGAAATCTGGATATTTGATGTTCATTGCAATCGACATCATCGCACCGCCACTTTGTCCTGTGGTATAAAGGCGTTTATTATCAATATTATATTTCTCTTGTAATGATTTAATCAGGTTAATGGTTGGGTCTAAATCTTCAGGGTCATCTGAGTTATCATTGACGATTTTATGGTCAAATTGTGGGGCAAGTACAAACGCAGGATGTTTTGCTTGAAAGTCTGGGTCTGCCCAAACGGTTGCCCCATTGCCTTGCCATAACGCATTTTTAACATTACTGTTGGTTGCACCTGCATCGTGAATAAACATCACCAAAGGATATGATTTTTTTGGGTCATAATTTTTTGGTACATATAGATTGTATTTCACAACAATACCAGAACTTGGGTCTTTAAATTCAGCTTGAATAAAATCATCTGCAATTTTATTGACAGTTTTTGAACTATTCACTGTTGCTGAAATGGGAGCAGTTTGTTTGACAGTTAAAACACGATTTTGCTCTTCTGACGGAATGCCTTTTCCTGCACTTGCAGTTACAGGAGCAGTTGCATCATCTGCCGATAAATTTAAAGTAACAATATTGCCTTTGTGTTGAACCGATGTAATGGTACGGTCTTGAACTTGATAATTGCTTATTTCAGCGGATTTCACAGGTTTGCTGTACGTTAATTCTGCAGAAGTAACTTTTTGTCCCCAACCTGTTGATGTTGTAACCGCCGTTACGCTTTCTAATGTGTTATTTGGAGCCGTTTGGCACGCAGTTAAAAATGAACCAATCAGCAGGGAGAGTAAGACTTTTTTCATAAAAACACCTAAAGATGATTAATCGTGTGTGGATTGTAAACGAGCAATCGCAAGTTTTGCATTTTCATCGCCTAAAGTATTGGCTTGGCGATAATAAGTTAGGGCTTGAGTCATATCAGGTTCAACGGTAATTCCATATTCATAAAAACGCCCTAATGCAAAAATGGAAGGTGCAGAAACATGGTCATTACGTTTAGAAGAATTTTGATACCAATAGAATGCTTGTTTAACATCTTTTGTGGTACCAATCCCTTGTTCATAACAATGTGCAAGCCAATATTGACCTGTTGTATCACCTGCTTGGCTTGCGGTTGTAAAATACTCAAATGCACGTTGTGGATTCTGAGCCATGCCATAGCCATTGAGAGCCATCAACCCAAGGTAACGTGATGCTTTGCTATGTCCAAGTGTTTGGGCTTGTTGAAAGAAAGGAAGTGCTGTTGCATAATCTTTTGCTTGATATGCAACAATACCTTTATCTAATACCTGTTTTGCTTGTTCTTTTTGAGAAAGTGGAGCAGGCGTGGTTTCTGTTGTTGTGGTTGTTGATGGAAGATGTTGGCAAGCGGTTAAACACGCAAAACCAAACAATAAAAATAAACGTGGCATAATAAACAATAACTAAAAGAAGAATGGTTATCATTATATGTAAGATAAAAAGACAAAAGTGTATCAATAACGTAAGTAAACCCTAGTTTTTTTATGGGAATAATCTTTTAGATTAATAGCTTTCTTAAATGAGCGTGTGTTGTTATTAAAGAAAAAGGAGATGTTAGAACCTGTTCATGATTAATTTTTTTAGGCAAAAATGAGCTAAATCGCCAGCTTTTCAAGAAAAAAATGTAGGTTGATAGTCATTCTATCAAGCAAGTTTTTGACGCAGAAAAGCCAGATTTAGCCATTTTTGACAAAAAAGCAATGATTTTTGATGAAATATTCTACAAAAGTATGAAAGCGTAATTAATCGTGAACAGGTTCTTAAAATCCCCTTTTTAACGTCCTGATTCATCATTCCATAATAATTTATGTAATTGCAACTGAAAACGCACAGGTAACTGGTCATCTAAAATCCATTGAGCTAACTCACGAGCCAAGTCAGGTAATTTAACTGCCCCTTTTTCAATCGCAAAAGCAGGAGAAAACCATACACAATCAACCAGTTGATGAAGATGATGTGTGAGAACTTGCTGTTTTGCCCATTCATAATCTTCACGATGGCTAATCACAAATTTTAATTGGTCATGTGCGGTTAAATGCTGTAAATTTGACCATAAATTACGCTGTTGCTCACCAGAAGAGGGTGTTTTTAAATCCATCACCTTAGAAACACGCACATCAACTTGAGAAACATCTAAAGCACCGCTAGTTTCCAAAGAAACTTGAAAACCCAAATCACATAACTGTGTTAATAAAGGCAAGCAATTTGGTTGAGCCAAAGGCTCACCCCCTGTAACACACACATAAGATGCCTTAAGCTGCTGTGTTGTGGTGATAATTTGCTCTAATGATTGACGTTGTCCCCCTTCAAAAGAATAGGTTGTATCGCAATAAGTACAACGCAACGGACAACCCGTTAAACGAATAAAAACCGTAGGCAAGCCCGCCGTGTTCGCTTCCCCTTGTAAAGAATAAAAAATTTCTGTAATACGCAATCCAGCACTGGGGTCAGTAACAGGAATAGCAGATGAACGTAAAGGACTAGACATAAATTTAAAAATAGAACAAAAAGCCAAGACTAACTATTGTAACAGCTTTTCTTTCGCTGTGTGATAGACGAGCAAATTTTAAAATCAATAAAAAATCCCTACCACAATAAAAGGGTAGGGATTGACCATCTCAAAATAACGATTTAGTCAGCACGCAATAACTCATTTAAACTGGTTTTAGCACGCGTTTGAGCATCTACCTTTTTCACGATGATGGCAGCATACAAACTATGCGTTCCATCTTTTGATGGTAAACTCCCCGGTACTACAACCGAACCTGCAGGCACACGTCCATAATGAATTTCGCCAGTTTCACGGTCATAAATACGTGTTGATTGACCAATATAGACACCCATTGAAATCACAGAACCTTCTTCAACAATCACACCTTCCACGATTTCAGAACGAGCACCAATAAAGCAATTATCTTCAATAATCGTTGGATTTGCTTGTAATGGCTCTAACACACCACCAATGCCCACACCGCCTGATAAATGCACATTCTTACCGATTTGAGCACATGAACCTACTGTTGCCCAAGTATCGACCATTGTGCCTTCATCAACATAAGCACCAATATTAACATATGATGGCATTAACACCACGTTTTTCGCTTGATAGCTACCACGACGTGCAACCGCTGGCGGAACAACACGCACACCTGCTTGTTTAAATTGCTCTTCCGTCCAACCTGTAAATTTCGTATCCACTTTATCATAGAAACGTAAATCACATGATTCGATTGGTTTATTATCATTTAATTTAAACGATAATAAGACGGCTTTTTTAACCCATTGATGAACGACCCATTCACCATTGATTTTTTCAGCAACACGCAAAGAACCATTATCTAAACCATTAATTACTTGCTCAACGGCTTGACGAATTTCTGTAGGACAATCACTTGCTGATAAATTTGCACGATTTTCAAAGGCTTGCTCAATGAGCGTAGAAAGCTGTTGCGACATAAACATCACCTAAACATCATCAATAAAAATATTCTGTATTCTACATGATTTAACGCAAAAAGGGAAAAAAATCCAAACAAAATACAAACGATAATGAGAATACATTATAATTGTATCAAAATATTACAAACAAAAAATGTAAAAAAGATTCACTTGTCGAGAAAATTTTAGTATACTAAACAGTACTAAACAAAAGAGCGTTTGTTTTTAACAAAGTAATGATTTGTTAAAATCACACTATCTCTCAGGAGAAATGATATGAAATTACGTACATTAATCGTTGCAGCAACCTTAGCATCTGTTGCTGGCACTGCAATGGCAGCGGATAAAAAAATTGTAACTGATGAAGGTGTTGCAACATTTTCATTCTTTAAACCAGCTTCTGTTCGTGCGGAAGTAGGTACTTTAGGTTATGGTGGTGCAGTTTCTTACAATGCAACACCAAAAGTAGGTGTAACCTTAGGTTATAACGGTGGCGATATTTCATGGTCTGATGGCTTTAATGCCTTAGGTGCTGACTATGATTTAGGCATGAAAAATAACAATGTTTATTTAAATGCTGAATTACGTCCATTTGCAAACCCATTCTATATTGCTGCGGGTGTAGGTTATATCGATGCAGAATATAGCATTAATGAAACTGCAACTGATTCAAACTCAGTGATTCGTAAATTAGGTGGTCGTAACTACACAAGCACAACTGCTGGTAATGGTTCTGTTGATGGTACAATCAGCTATGATAATACCATTGCACCATACTTAGGTTTAGGTTTCTCTCCTTCAACTACAAGCCGTTTTGGCTTATTTGGTGAAGTAGGTGCATATTATACAGGTAGCCCTGATTCAAATATCACAGCAACAAACTTAAAATTAGTAGGTAGCTCTGATGAAACTGGTAATGAAGGTATCGCTGCTGCCCAAGAACAAGAAGAGCGCTTTAAAAACGATGACCGCTATAAGTGGTTACCAGTAGCGAAATTAGGTGTAACTTATCGCTTCTAATTCATCATGATGATGTGAAAAACGGGCTTTCGAGCTCGTTTTTTATTTTAAAGATAGGCTGTTTGGGCAATG
>JBHACK010000115.1:0-5671 GCA_041854545.1 Acinetobacter sp.
CATATTAATACGCCTTTAACGCAAGTGTTAAAAGATAGCCATCAATTGCTTGATGATATTGCAAAAGATGGTACTGGTCGTAATGCCTTAGCAGTGCGTGTACATAAACCTTCTGGGCAAGCTGTGCAATGGTCATTACCTTGGGATAAAGTGATGGAAGCTTCACAAATAGATAAGATTAATGAAAATTTTAACTTATCTTTATCAACAGAAACCCCTGTAATTGAAGCATTAGCTTTAGCAATGGCTGGGCAAAAATCAAGTGATAAAAATACATCTATTTTTTCAAGTGGATTTTTCTATAAAACTCGTCATTTGATGGAAATGCTTGAACAAATGATGACAGATGGTCATTTGACAGTAGCACATGCTAGCAAGCTATTACTAGCAGAATATTTGCAGTCAGGTCAATTTAGAAAAATTGAAGAACAAGAGCAGAAAAAATTGTTAGTCGTTTTTGATGTGTTGATTGAACAAAGTAAAGATTACAAATCTCAAATTGATGATGGTAAGGCGAGTATTGATAAAAATTCAGGTCAAAAACTCAGCGGTGATGCAGGTATTTTATTACGTATTTTAGGTCAAAAAGGTTTGGGTAGAGGGGATAAAGCATGACAACACATGCCATTGTACAATTTGAACCAGTGGATAGTTGGTTTTTTCGTGAATCTCGTCCACATGGAAGTGTTGGAGCAAATGCTTTAAATAGTATTTTCCCTCCACCAACACGAACACTTGTTGGAGCAATTCGTAGCCATATTGGTGCTTGTTATTTTGCAAGTCATCCGCAATCTTCTTGGGATGATTTAGATAAAATAACCCCATTAAAAGCGGTAGTAGGTAATGCAGAAAAGCTTGGAAGCTTACAGCCACGAGGTGTGTTTTTGCAAGAACAGCAAGATAGCCAAACGACTTATTTTTTGCCCGCTCCAACCAATATTTGTAGCAAAACAGAAGGGGATAAAACTCGATATTTAGCGTTTGAATTGACCTCATCACTATATGAAACGGATATTGGTAAAACATATTTAGTTACTTTACCTGAAAAGACTGCTCAAATAAATGATACACGGGGTTTTAAACCGTTAGAAAATACTTGGATTTCAACACGAGTTTGGGAAGCGATTTTAAATGCGGATATTGCTTCTTTGTCTCAACAGCAAGCAAATATTCGTACAACCAATGATTTTATATCATCAGAATATCGATTGGGCATTGAACTGATTTCTACACAACGAAGCATTAAAGAAGGTCAATTATATCAAACCAACCATTGTCGTCTAAAGCCAAATGTCTCGGTAATCATGCCTATTGAATATAATGAAACAGAGCTGAATCAAATTGCAAAGCATGCATTTGCACGTCCTGTTTTATTGCGTGTTGGTGGTGAAGCTCGTATGGCGGCTGTTTCGGTATGCCAAAAAATACCAAGCTACTTACCAAAAGCACCAACAAAAAAACTTAGTCAAGAAGTGGGTAATAAAAAACGTTTTATGTTGTATTTTATTACCAAGTTGGCAATGCAAGAAAAAAATTGGTTACCTAAAGATTTTAATCAGATAGAAAATGGTTGGCAGGGAGTAATTAATGATATCAATATGACGATTATTTCTGCCTGTATTGGTAAAGCACATCGAGAAGGTGGTTGGAATCAACTGGAACATAAACCTCGTGCCATTGAAAATTATTTGCCAGCAGGTTCGGTGTTTTTTGTAGAGGTTGATGAATCAATTGATGATAAAACAATTATTGATAAGCTACATGGTAAAACCGTTGAAAATCACCCATGGGGCGATGGTTTAATGTTGGTTGGACGAGTATTTTCTAACTAAACTCAATTCAAACGTAGTATTTTTATTAGGAACAATGTTATGCAAACTCAAAATTTAATGATGAATATGGTGGCACAAACTTCTATTCATGCTGGTGCAGGTCAAGCATTAAGTGTCATTGATTTGCCAATTCAACGTGAAGGGCATACTCAACACCCAGTTATTTTTGGTTCAAGTTTAAAAGGAGCATTACGCTTTCGTGCAAGTCAAACGCTAGAAAAACAAAGGCTATTTAATGTGTTTGGTGCAGATAGCCAAAATCCTGAAGGTTTTGCAGGGGCAATTATGGTCAGTGATGCCAAATTGTTATTATTGCCTGTGCGTTCATTAAATGGTTATTTTAAATGGGTAACAAGTCCAGCATTATTACGCCGTTATGCTCAAGATTGTGAACGTACCCAAATGGCAAATAATGAAGCGTTTACTCATTTAACACTTAGTATTGCACAAAGTGAAGTGCTTGTTGTTCAAAATAAACATCAAACTTTGTTTTTGGAAGAGTTTGCATTAACTGCAAAAACGGAAACCAAATTAAATGCGGTAGTAGACATCTTAGCTGAACGTTTTGCTTTGGATAAACAGGCATTGGCAGAACAAATTGCAGTAGTCAATGATGATATGTTTAGTTATTTGGCACAAAATAGCACGCCAGTCAATGCACATATTGCCCTTGATGAAAACAAAACAGTAAAAAAAGGTGCATTATGGTATGAAGAAACTTTGCCAGCTGAAACTGTGATGTATAGTGTGATTAATTGTACCACTTCACGTGCCAAAGACGGAAAATTAGGTCCTTCTGAGGTATCCGATGTACTTACCCAAGAAGTTTTACCAGAAAGTAACCGTTATTTACAAGTGGGCGGAAATGAGACTGTGGGTATGGGGTGGTTTAAAATTTCATTTACTACAAATTAATAATTGATACAAGAGGTATATAATGGCTAAAAAGTCTCATCAAAAAATCCATTATGGGAAGAAACAAGGTGTTGCGGTTGGTAACACTGCTCAAGAAACAAAAAATTCTTCTGAGGTTAAGGCTTTTATTGCACCAAAACATATAATCCAATCTCGTGAACAGCTACGTGCAAAACATGCTTTAATGCATATTGAACGTGTTAAAAATCAAGATAAGTTTGAAGATGACAAGATTAAATCTGCCATTTCTGGTTTGCCAGCAATGATTCATATGAATGGTTTAGGTCATGCATTCGCATTTTTCTTAAGCGACCCTAAAAATTTTCCTGAGCGTCAAGAAATCGTTGAAATTGTATTTGATTGGCTTAAAAAAGAAAGTGGCGTATTTTCAGCATTAAATCAGCAAAATTTAACCGCTTTAAATGCAATCACACAAGCAGATTTGCAAACCTATCAAATTGCTCAACAAGAAGCTCAAGCCTATTTACTTTGGCTCAAAAAATTCGCACGAGCATTGTTAGTGGGGGGCAATTAATGTTACCTATTTATCAATCCCAACAAGTCAATCAACAAGTAAAGCAAATCTTTAATGATGATAGTCATTCAGGACTTTGGTTTGAACGGTTTTATGATTATCATATTTTTGACCATCAAGGAATACTTATCCATGATGAAAAAGAAAGAAAAAACGCTAAAATTGAAGAAAAGAAAGAGTTTTTTAAGGGGTTTAACTCCAAAAAGGGCACTCGTCAATGCGGTAATCTACAAGTATTAGAAAGTTATGCTCAACGCCAAGCAAAACTATGTAAAGCCCAACAAGGCAAAACAGCCATTTATAAAAATGATTGGTTGATGGCGGTTGGACTGGGGAATAGCCATCCACTTGAAAATGGTCTATTATGGCATCCGACACTCGGTGTGCCTTATTTTCAAGGCAGTACTGTAAAAGGTTTGGCAAAAGCCTTAATGGAAAAATGGGGAGCTGATCCAAAAGTGATTAAAAAATGGTTTGGGTCGGTAAATGCAGTCTCAAAGAAAGATGATAGAGCTACATATTTTGAAGCTACTTTTGGCATACCTTTAACAGAAGAACTTCAAAAACAGTTTGATGAACAAAGTGTGGGCGATTTTATTTTTCTAGATGCCATCCCTGTTGAGCCTGTTATGCTTAAACAATCCATCATGACACCACATTATGGTGATTGGTATCAAAAAGGTGATGAAAAGCCAACAGATAAAGACGTACAGCCAGGGGATTGGCATTCTCCTATTCCAGTTGGCTTTTTAGCAGTTGAAAAAGCGGTTATGCAGTTTGGCGTGATGCCTCGCCTAGGAGCAAAAATAACAGATGATGAGCTTGAGCAAGTCAATAATGTGATTGCTTTGGCTTTAGAACATTTAGGCATTGGTGCTAAAACAGCAACAGGCTATGGACGAATGAAGTAGAGAGTTTGATAAAAAAAGGTGAAATTATGACAACACAAATTTGTATCGCTACAGGTCAAAGATTGGCTAACCTAATACCAATCTTGCACCTAAAACCCAAAAAAGTGTTTTTGATTGTTTCTGCTGAAATGAAAAGCAAGAAAGAAGATATACAATTTCAAAATGTAATTAAAGCCCTTAATATTAAGATTGATTTATCAATTATTGAAGATTGTCCTGATACAGATTTAAATAAAATAAACCAGTTTTTAGAAAAAGAACTTAAACCTCAATTACCACAAGAGTCGTGTGTTTTTAATTTAACTGGAGGCACTAAATTACATAGTTTTTCAATGTATGAGGTTTTTAAAAATAGGGGTTATGAAGATAAATTTGTTTATGCAGATACCATAAATAGGTTATTTGAATATTATCCAGCTGGAGAAAATAAAGCATATAATGAGTTTTTACCAACGTTATTAGATGCAAAAATGACACTAAATGGCTTAGGGAAAAAATTTATTAGTGCAAACTCTGAAAATACAGAGTGGAAAACTAAGGTTGAGCAAAGAAAAGAATTAACCTATTGGATTGCTCAAAATATACAGAAAGTGTCAGGATTATTACGAGTTTTAAATGCAATTGTAAGAAAATTATATCCTAGTAAGGATAATTATTTAGAGAGAATGACTGATAGGATAAAAAATAAACAGAAAGGAAAATGCCAAGAATTATTAAAGCAGGCATATAAGTTAGGTTTAATTGATTGGGATGGTGATTTAACTATTGGTTTTAATAATTATTCTCAAGCAAGATACTTAACAGGAGATTGGATAGAAGAATATATTTGGCTGGTTATTCAAGAGTCTGACCTTAATTTTGAGGAGGTCTATTGTGGATTGAGTTTTGAAAATATAGGTTTTCAAAATGATAATTCAGCTTCAAATGAGATAGATATTTTCATTCAACATGCAAATAGAACTTTAGCTATAGAATGTAAATCTGCATCTAGTGTTATACAAGAAAGAGAGAGTCAAAATATGTTTCATAAATTAAAAGGTGTAGCCGATAGAGCAGGAGGATTGACATGTAGTTCTCTTTTTGTATCAGCATTTGAACTCAAACAACAAGGTAGGGACTTAAAATCCCTTTATCATGCTAAGGAGAAAGGAATTAGAGTTATACAAGCGGAAGGTATTATCAATGAATTACCTAAGGTCTTGGAAAACTGGAAAGATTCGGGGCGTTTGTAAGGAATTCCAGTGCAAGATTCTTATATTCAGCTTCCCATCACCCGCTTTGCCATTAAATTTAAAGCCAACAGCACCTTACGTTTTTATGAGTATGCAGGTTCTACCTTGCGTGGGGTATTTGGCACAGCATTAAAAAATATGGCATGTGTCAATCAAGACACTAAAGGTCAATGTCAATGCTTGGCAGATAACCCTTGTTTATACCGAACTTTATTTGAGCCTTGCCAAAAGCCAGCAGAGCAAATG
>JBHACK010000116.1:0-11224 GCA_041854545.1 Acinetobacter sp.
AATACCGCTAAATCAAGGCTTTGGGACGGACAATGGTTTGCGTGGCTGATTGCACCAATGTATATGCTTCATCAATTTGAAGAATACGCTTTGCATTATGATTGGGCAAAATTGTCGCATCCATTTGCCAATATGATTTGTGAGAAAGTGGGCTATTTGCCTTATCCTGATTGCCCAATTCCTGTTCAGCATTATTGGCTGGTGAATATGAGTTTGTGGCTGTTTGCGATGATTGGGGCAAAGTTTTATCGTAAAAATCCGATGGTGGCATTGGCTCCATTTGGGCTGATTTTTTCTAATGGGCTTTTGCATATTGTCGGCTGGCTCGTGTCGGGCAATTCACTGCAGGATTCGGCAAGTGGTGGCACGATAACCAGTATTTTATTGTTTATCCCTGTAAGCGTGTGGCTTGGCTTTGTGCTGACCAAGCAAAAGGTAATGAGCGTGTGGGCGTATGGGGCAACGCTTTTGGCAGGAACGATTGGGCATTTGATTTTGTTTGGGGCGTATGCGTCTTTGGATAAAGGCGGTGTGGTGGCGTTATATACCTTTGATTTATTGGCGATTGGTTCTCCGCTTTTGTGGGCGTGGTTGTTGAGTCGTTGGTTTTTGGTAGGCAAATGATTTCAGGTAGCCTGAAAATTGAAAATGCCGTTTGAATG
This sequence comes from Acinetobacter sp., assembly GCA_041854545.1. GTDB lineage: Bacteria > Pseudomonadota > Gammaproteobacteria > Pseudomonadales > Moraxellaceae > Acinetobacter. The sequence continues at coordinate 663 of JBHACK010000116.1, forward strand.
TTGAGTTCAAACGGCATTTTTTTATTGTGATAAGTTTTTCAGCCTGCCTGAAAATTATTTAATTGAATGCCCAAATTCCGCATACAAATCAGGCAAAATACTGCCTAAATGCGTGAATTCTGTCATATCGTGGACTGCCATTTCATAAGCAATCGCTTCAACCACATCATTGGTTAAACCCTGTTGTTTCGCCCCTGCAACAGCGCGTTCGCCTGCGCCTTCAATGCCAGAAATTCGGCTAAATTCAACGTGTGGCGTAATCCAATAATAGCTAAACATTTCCACGCCACCTTCAACATTTCGCGCCAAGTGAATTAAAATCGCATTTGCCACATTGTCCACGCCAACAGGGTGCGCCCAACCGCTTGCGCTAAATGAAATATTTTGTTCTTTCAATAATTTTTCATCAAAACCAAACTGTTCAGGCGGAACAAAAACCGCGATTGTATTCAAAGTATCGCCACCGATGTATTCCACAATATGATTGGGATTATTGAAAAAACGCTCTTCGTAGCTTAACGCTAAATTTTGCGCACGTTCGGGGTCGGCAACGCTATTGTTAATGTGTGCGTGTGGAAACCACAATGTATAACGCTCTTTTTCCACCGTGTGCCAACACATCCACCATTTCCACATTTCAGTTGTACAACGTGGGAAAAAATGACGTGAAGACGCAAAAGCACTAACACCACGCTCGCCACCATCTACCACCGCATAGCCCGAAACAGGCATTTGATAAGGATTTGCCAGCAAGGCATTCAGATTTTCTACGGTTGGTTCAAAGCGTTTTTCAAGGGGTAACGCGCCATTTGCCAATGCTTCTACCATTGCCACAGGCACTTGCAAATGGTCTTTAAAAAATTTGGCATAAGGTTTGTTTTGCACATTTTGGCGGTTAATCGGCAACTGATGTTGCATTGGGGTTTGGAAATAGGTAATGGGGGTTAAAGTCAAATCGTATTTCATGATAAAAATTACTCGTTGTGTGAAAAGATGAACGCAGTATAAGCCATGCCATGCCAATAAAAAACTTGCCATATCATACAAATCCAATTATTCTATCTTAATCTTAATACACATATATTGAAAATGTATGAATACCAATACCGACCCACGCATTCAACGCACACAACACGCCATCCATCAAACCTTTATCACATTGCTGAATGAAAAACCATTTGAAAACATTACCGTACAAGATATTCTCAAACGAACCCCTGTTAATCGCAATACGTTTTATAAATACTATTCCAGTAAAGAAGTATTAGCAGGCGTGGTCATAGCGGAATTTAAATCGCGTTATGCTCCCATGTTGCTGATGCGTTTGGATAATGCATTGAATTTGCCACATTTTTTAAATGCAGTCGCCAATCGGATTTATGAAGAACGCCATACCATTTTGGCATTGCTCACGATTTGCACTCCGCAACTGCATTTAAAACAAGATGTTGAACAAATGTTGAAAAAACATTTTATTGAACACGCGCAACACCATGCCACGCAATCATCAGATGATGATTGGCAATATCAAGCCGAACTTTTTGCGTCCATGATTATGACCACGATGATGTATCATTTATCACGCAATTTGCCCTTGCCAACCGAGACGGTTTTTCAAAAATGGCGACAAATTGCGGATTTAATGGAGATTGAGTAGGGGGAAATTCATTGAATAGCCTTTCAGCCTGCCTGAAAACTTATTTCATAAAATAAAAACACCGTCTTTATTTCCAAAAACGGTGTTTTTCAATCTTAAATCAAACCAAACTTTCCAATTTTTCAATCAAAGTTTTGGCGTGGGCTTTGGCATTGTTTTGTAATTGTGCCAAATGTTCATCATTATGCACGCCTGCAATGTACAACGCGCTATAAAGTGGATACACGCCTTGCCATTCAAAGCCCGAATACAAAGCAGAATGTTTCACAGGCTTAACCAAATCTTCCATTTTTGCCACGATTTCGCCGTTATAAACGCTTTCTGGCGAACCTGTGGTGGTAGAAACGAGCAATTTTTTACCGTGCAATTTGTCGCCACCTTCGCCATAAGCAAAGCCGTAAAGCCACACATCGTCCAACCATTTTTTCAAAATCGCAGGGGTATCAAACCAAAAAGTTGGGTATTGGAACAAGACCACATCGGCTTGCACCAACGCATTTTGTTCGGCTGGCACATCAATTTTAAAATCAGGGTACAAATCAGACAAACGGCGAACGCTGATTTTGTCGCCAAAATGGTTTTCCAATTCTTTTAAAATGAATTGGTTGCTCACCGATTGATTTAAATCTTGGTTGGCAGAGATGACTAAAATTTTGCTCATAAAAGCTCCTAAAATGATATTGGTATGGAATGTACTCTATTTTAGTGGATTGTTAATATTTTGATAGTACTTGCATTTTTGTAAGTATTAAATCATTTTTAATAAATTGATTTTGATAAAAAATAGAAATTGGTATTTTGGGGTAGTTTAAAATCTACTACCTATTTAATACTTCAATGACGTTAAATCTGTTGGGTTTCGCTATAGCTCAACCCCAACTCACCCACCCAATTTGAGATTAGAATAAATATAATATTTTAAATCAAACCATTTAGATGTTCCAAATATAGAACATCAGGTTGCAAAAAGCCATCTTTAACGGTTTTTAATTTGCTTTATAATAGCACCATCAACACAACATTGAGAGAAATAACATGAAAACAGTTGCAAATATCTATCCAGCACCACAAAAACATTGGGTCGGAAATGGTTTCCAAGTTCACGGTATGTTTAATTACCACGAAACACACAAAAACATTGACCCATTTTTGATGATGGATTACGCTTCACCACGCCATTTTGATGGGAATCGTAAAAGTGATTTTCGGGGCGTAGGCGAACATCCACACCGTGGTTTTGAAACCGTAACCATTGCTTATCAAGGTGAAGTTGCTCACAAAGACTCTGCGGGTGGCGGTGGTATTATCGGTACAGGTGATGTGCAATGGATGACCGCAGGTTCAGGCTTAATGCACGAAGAGTTCCATTCTGAAAAATTCTCACTTGAAGGGGGAATGTTTGAAATGGTGCAACTTTGGGTCAATCTTCCGAAAAAAGATAAAATGACCGCTCCAAAATATCAAGCCATTGAAAGCAACACCATTCCTGTGGTGGATTTAGATGGTGCTGGTATTGCTCGCATTATCGCAGGTGAGTTAAATAACACGCAAGGTTCTGCAAGTACCTTTAGCCCTGTCAATATGTGGGACGTGCGAATGAATGCAGGTGGTGCTTATACCTTTGCTGTACCAGAAACACACAATTTAATTATCTTGGTGCTTGATGGTACGGTTCAAATTAATGATGAACATATCGCTCGCCGTGCTGAATTGGTAACGTTTGAGCGTGGTGGTGCCAATGTTCGTATTGAATCAAATAATGATTCTAAATTGTTGATTTTAACAGGTCAGCCATTAAATGAACCAATCGTTGGTTATGGGCCTTTTGTCATGAACACCGAAGAAGAAATCATGCAAGCAATGCAAGATGTTCGTACTGGTAAATTTGGACAAATTCACGCTTAACTTTGATGCAAAAAACACGATTTCTAGCAATAGAAATCGTGTTTTTTACATTTCAACATTACTCTTCCAATTAATTTTTTAAAACTTATTTTTTCTTTTCAAGCCATTGTTTCATAAAATCAATTTCTACTTGTTGAGCTTTAATAATATCTTCTGCTAATTTTCGCATTTGTTCAGTTTTTCCATATTTAAGTTGAATTTTTGCCATATCAATTGCTCCTTGATGATGAGGTATCATACCTTTGACAAAAGCAATATCAGGGTCATTCTCTTGTGTTCCGTTCATCATAACATCATGACTTCCCATACTCTCTTGATATGCTTTAACATGAGATAAATTTTCATTCAGCTGTTGTGGTTTATAAGTTACAAGCCATTGATTCATCATATCTATTTCAGGTTGTTGAGCCTTTAATACTTGTTCAGCTAATTGGCGAATTTCAGGGTCTTTACCATATTTCAACTGAATATTTGCCATATCAATTGCTCCTTGATGATGTGGAATCATTCCTTTGGCAAATGCAATATCTGGGTCTTTTTCTTCACTTGCAATCATCATTGCATGATGCATTTTACCCATTGATTGAGCATATTCTGAAACATGATTTGTAGTTGAGCCATGTGTTGAATCACGATGTTGTACGTGGGAATTATTTTGACCATGTTCATCTTTTGTTGATTCTTTAGGCATACAAGCCATCAAAACAATAGATGTTGTTGCTATTACAAGCGTTTTAAATAAAAAATAAGGCATCTTATTACTCCATATTTTCAAATAAGATATAAATAAAATCATATTTACAAAATATTAAAATTTTAGAAATACGAGATATTGAACTATTGTGCTATCATAAACCTTAACCTTAGGTTAAGGTAAAATAATTAATTGTAATCTATTGTAATTATGAAAAATGATGAATATTAGTAAAGTTTCTGCCTTAACAGGGTTATCCAGTAAACAAATCCGAGACTATGAAAAACTTGGCTTATGCACCATTCAGCGAGATATGCAATCTGGCTATCGCCATTATACAGATAAAGATATTCAACGCTTACAATTTATTGCTCGCTCTCGAGCAGTTGGTTTTTCATTAGTACAAATCCAAGCCCTATTGCAATTACAAGATAATCCTAACCGAAAAAGCTGTGAAGTAAAGGCTCTTACATCAGCCCATATTGCCGAGTTAGATGAAAAGATTGCCCAACTACAACACATGAAAGCTACGCTACAATCTTGGTATCATCAATGTCATGGTGATGATGGTGCGGAATGCCCTATTTTAAATTCACTTAGCTATTCTGAACCATTCATCTAATCTCCTAAAAAACAAAAACCCCTTTCGGGGCTTTTGCTACACAGTATTTACCGCTTAGTGGTCAGATGCACCAGAGATACCGATACCTGTCATTGAACGAACAAACTGTTGGTCAAATGCTTTCTTCTCTGCTTCTGCACGAGCTGATTTATCTGTAATCGAGAAGAACCAGCAACAGAAGAATGAAATTGCCATAGAGAAGATTGCAGGGTTACTCATGTTAAGTACAGGTTTATCACCTAAACCTAAAGTATCTACCCAAACCGCTTTCGTTAAGCTAATTAAGATAACCGCACTGATTAAACCTGCAAAACCACCAATTACCGCACCACGAGTTGTTAAACCTTTCCAGAACATTGACAATACAAGTACTGGGAAGTTTGCAGATGCAGCAACTGCGAATGCTAAACCAACCATGAACGCAACGTTTTGCTTTTCAAATAAGATACCTAAAATCATCGCTAAGATAGCTAAACCTAAAGTTGCAATTTTAGACATACGCAATTCAGATTCAGGTGTTGTTTTACCTTTGCAATATACGTTTGCATACAAGTCATGAGAAATTGCTGATGCACCAGATAAAGTTAAACCTGCTACAACCGCTAAGATTGTTGCGAATGCAACCGCAGAAATAAAGCCTAAGAATAAGTTTCCACCTACAGCATGACTTAAATGAATCGCAGCCATGTTGTTACCACCAAGTAATTCTAACTTACCTGTAACAGCCATTTTTGCAACATCAAGGTATGCTGGATTTTGAGCAACTAAAAGAATCGCACCAAAACCAATCACAAAGGTTAATAAGTAGAAATAACCGATAAATCCTGTTGCAACAACCACTGATTTACGGGCTTCTTTTGCGTCAGATACCGTAAAGAAACGCATTAAGATATGTGGTAAACCTGCAGTACCAAACATCAACGCTAAACCTAATGAAATCGCATCAAGCGGAGTTTTCACCAAGCCAGTTGGCCCCATGATTTTTTGAGCTTCTTCAGCTGTTTTATTGTGTACTTGAGAGAATACTTCTATTGATTTGCTGAACATTTCAGAGAAACTAAAGCCAACATGGTTCAATACCATTAACGCCATGAACGTTGCACCAGAAAGCAACATTACCGCTTTAATGATTTGTACCCAAGTCGTTGCTAACATTCCACCGAAAATAACGTACGCCATCATCAATAAACCAACGACAATAACGGCAATGTTATAATCCAAACCAAAGAGTAACTTAATTAACTGACCTGCACCCACCATCTGTGCAATCAAATAGAATGCAACTACTACAAGTGAGCTATACGCTGCCATTGTACGCACTGGTTTCTCATCTAAACGGAATGAAACCACGTCAGACAAGTTATATTTACCTAAGTTACGCAAACGCTCTGCAACTAAGAACAATACGATAGGCCAACCCACCATAAAGCCTAAAGAATATAATAAACCATCATAACCAGACGAGAATACCATTGCGGAAATCCCAAGGAATGACGCTGCAGACATATAGTCCCCTGCAATCGCTAAACCATTTTGGAATCCTGAAATCCCACCCCCTGCAGTATAGAAGTCTTTTGCAGAAGTGGTTTGTTTGGCTGCCCATTTTGTAATAAATAATGTTGCCCCAACGAAGATGGCAAACATAATAATTGCAGTCCAGTTTGTCGCCTGCTTTTCGGCTTCGCCTTCAAGTGCGGCTGCCATGACAGGGTTGCTAAGCAAAGTTGCAATTGCTACCAGTGTCATTGATTTAATTGCAGATAATTTCATCAAATTGAGCCCCCTTTATCATGGGTAATTGCTTCTACTTCGTCCATTGCTTCTTTGTTTAACACGTCAAACGAGTTATTTGCAATGTAAGAATATACACCACATAACACAAAAGAAACGACAATCACGCCAATTCCTAATGGAATCCCCCATGTTACTACACCACCACTAATTGATGTGCGTAAAAACTCTGGGTTATAGGCAACAAGTAAAGTAAAACCGATATAAATAAATAGCATTAGTGCGGTTAAGCTCCAGCTTAAATTACGCTTTTTCGCCACTAATGTTTTAAATTTTGGGTTTTGCAAAATTCTTTCAACTTGAACTTCATCCATACCCTTTCTCCATGAAACAATACGACAATAATGGAGTCTTTCACCATGATTGGGAGAAAGACTACGCTATGATGCTTGATTATCCATATTCTTGTGCTAGAGTAACTTATACTTTAGTCAAATTTTCATCCAATTTGTTACTTTTTTAAACATAAACCCTATTTTTTGCATAAAAAAAAGGCAGAATACCTGCCTTTTTCCAACATATTGTCAACATTAGTCCGATAGCAATGCCACTTGTTGCACATAATTTAAGAGTTTTTGTATTGATTGTTCGACTTGTTCAGGGTGCTGTTGTTTATCTCGAACAATGCGTAAAACGTGCTGACGTAAGGTATGACGTTCACAGGCATTAAACTCTTTACTAAATTCGTGAATGGCACTATCGCCCTGCTCAATTAACCGTTCAACCCAGCGTTGTAATTGAGCAGTTTTTTTCACGCTTTGTTTTGGTGTTAAATAACTTAAAATCAAACTTTCATCTTCATTGCGTAATAATTTACCAATACGTTGAAATTGACGGCGACGTGCTTCGTGTGATGTAATGCTTTTTACATCGAGCAAGGCTTCGATTAAACGTTCATCTACAGGAAGTTGTGCAATTTGTTCCTGATTTAATTCAGCTAGTTGAGCCCCAATCATTGCCATACGTTGCACAGCTTTTTTTTGTTCTGTTTTACTGGCTCGTCCGTCTAAAGATTCAAAATCATCGTCATCATACGGTCTAGGTCTGCGTGCCATCGTGTTTCTCTCAAAAGATTGTTAAAATCGCCATTATCGCAATAATAGCAGGTTTTCTCAAGTTGAAGATGTGAGAAGGTGAATCTTGATGGAAGAATTATTGGTCATCATTGTAAAAGCTTTCAAGTTTCTATTTCGGGTGTTGCTTGAATTTATCCTACCAGATATTGTAAGTGCTTGGTTTGAGCATAAGTATCGGCGTTCTAAAACGTGGTTTTGGCTAACGCTCTTCTTCATGGTCTTGATTATTCTCTTGGTTATCTATTATGTTCATCAATCTTGACTTTTGGACAGCCAGTTTACTCGAAATTCCACTGATGATTTTAGCAAAAATTATTGGGCAAATAATTGGTTATGAAACAGATGGAAATTGGTTTATCATGGCTCTTTCTGTCATTGGTATCACGGCATTGGTTTATTTTTTAGGCATTATTTTCTATCATATCTACAAGAAAAAATAGGTTAGTCCAAAAACTAACCTATTTTGTGGAATAAAAAACCTTATTTCCAAATCTCTGAATCAATGCCACGTTCTTTTAATTGTGGATGTTCATCAACTTTAAATTCAGGCTCTTTATTCTCTTTTAGTTGGCGTTGATAGTCTTTTAATAAAATCCAAACAACAGGTGCAAGTAAGACAATCGATACTAAGTTAATCATCGCCATAAAGCCCATGACCGTATCGGCAAAATTCCACACGCTGTTTGCAGAACGTACTGCACCGAAATATACAAAGAACAATACCACTAAACGGAAAATAAACAGTAAAGTTGGATTATTCTTTAAGAAACGGATATTACTTTCTGCATACGCATAGTTCCCTACAATAGACGTATAACAGAATAATAATAAGATAAAGGCTAAGAAATGCTGACCAAAATCACCAATATGGAATGCTAATGCATGTTGCGTTAAAACCACACCTTTAAAATCTGCATTACCATAATTATCAGATAATAAAATCACGATAGCAGTACAGCTACACACAATAATCGTATCAACAAACACACCTAACATTTGAATTAAGCCTTGGCTTACAGGGTGTTTTACATCTGCAGTTGCAGCAACGTTTGGTGCAGAACCCATACCCGCTTCGTTAGAGTATAAGCCACGCTTAATCCCCATAATCATTGCTTGTGAGAAAATTGCCCCAAAAATACCGCCTGCCATTGCACTAAAATCAAACGCACTACGGATAATATTGGCAATCACGGCAGGAACAACCGAAATATTTGCAATAACGATATAAGCTGAGATGATTAAATAAACAAATGCCATAATCGGTACAATCATTGCTGAAAATTGACCAATTCGCTTAATTCCACTAAAAATAATGCTGGCAGTTAAAATCACTAAAACAATACCAACATACATTGGATTCCAACCCCAAGCCGTTTTAGTCGCTTCAACAATCGAATTTGACTGTACTGCATTAAACGCAAAACCAAAGGTAAAAATCAAAATAATTGCAAAAATACTACCTAACCATGGGGCTTTTAAACCTTTGGTAATGTAATAGGCTGGGCCACCACGGAACGTTCCATCTGAGTTTTTAATTTTATAGGCTTGAGCAAGGGTAGATTCTGCAAAACCACTACTCATACCAATCCATGCGGTAATCCACATCCAAAACACCGCACCAGGGCCACCTAATGCAATCGCTGTTGCCACACCGCCAATGTTTCCTACACCGACACGACTCGCCAAACCTACTGCAAAGGCTTGAAAGGGAGATAATGATTCCCCTGAAGAGGTATGACCAAACCACATTTCCTTTAAACTTTGTGGAAATAAACGAAATTGGACTAAACTGGTGGTAATAGTAAAAAATAAACCAACCAATAATAAGGTAATGACGGCAATATCCCAAAGTGGGCCATCAACCTTGCTGACAAACCACACTAAAGCGGCGTCAAAATTTTCAATAAAAGTGTTTAACATTGTTTTAATAACTCATGTTTGATATAGCCAATGTAAAATATAGTAAAATTTTTAAATATTCAATCCATATTTTTAAATAAAAATTACATAAAACAATGCCATTACCGATTTAGCCGATATGCTCATATTAATTTTACACAAACCATTTTCAATAAATTGAATCTTTTCATTAGATTATTTTTGATAGCGTTCAACTCAACCATTTCATTTTAAAATGAAAATAATTTTTATATCATAAAAATAAATAATAAATCCTTGAGTTTTATATTTTACTTTCCTATTTTTTAGCTTGAATTATCAAACTAAGTACAACGATTTTTTTAAATAGTTTTGTGTAGGTTGCTGTTGAGCGATAGTAAAACCCAACATTCTCATATATGGATTTATTGTTTAAAATTATGGATTTATTGGTTTTATACTTCAACCCAACCTACAAAATTCAAATAATTAAATAAAAATCAATTAATTAAAATTAATATTTTCCATATTATAAAAAATACAATACATCCTTGTATCGTATTTCTCCTTTTATTCAGCTGACGTTAAACCCAACCAATCTCGTGGTTTTAAATAATATTCCGTTAATTTTTTCTCTTCACCATCCCACTCTGGACGATACGACCAACCAGCTAAATTCGGTAAACTCACTAAAATGGATTCAATTCGCCCACCTGTTTGCAAACCAAAAATCGTGCCACGGTCATACACCAAATTAAATTCTACATAACGACCACGGCGATACAACTGGAACTCACGTTGAGCCTGCGTATAAGGTTTATCTTGATTACGCTCAAAAATTGGTAAGATGGCATTTAAATAGCCATTGCCCACCGCTTGAATATAGTTAAAGCAGGTATCAAAATCCCATTGATTTAAATCATCAAAAAATAAGCCACC
>JBHACK010000117.1:0-27270 GCA_041854545.1 Acinetobacter sp.
GATAAACGTGCTGAATTTTGAGCAAACTGCTGTTTTTTCTCAGGTTCTAAACTTACACCTGATAATTTAAAATCACGCAAAGCTAATGTAATGGCACTTTGCTGGGCTTGGCTAAGTTGTGCAAATTGAACATCATCTGCAAGCTGTTGATACACTTGATATAAAATTTCATGTTGTCCAATCGATGTGTAATATTCGCTTAAACTTGGCAATAATGATTGATAGACATCTCGGGTTTCGCTACTGCTCATCACCGCATTAAGATGGGAAAGTACGCCCCAATGTTCACTCATCTGATTTTCAAGGGCGTCCATCTGTTGTAAAATCGCCAATTTTGCAGAAAATTCGCTTGGAACTTCGGTTAAATCGGCTAAAAATTGCTGTCCTTGTTGAATGTGTTGTTCAATTTGTTGCTTTAATTCATCAAGTTGAATGTTGCTAAAATTTGGGGTTGGCAATGTGGCAGAAGTCATATATTTAATCTCATAAAATGTTATAAAAATAATATTGGGTTATGAACACAAAATACAAGGATTATTTGCTGATTTTTATCCAAATAATGGCTTTATTTTAACTAAAAATAATGATAATATAATTGAAATTCATAAACTTAGAATAGGAGAGCATGATGTCGCAAAGCAATCAGTTATACACCATGAAACATTTAAACGGTTTTTTAGCCATTGGCTTAATGTTTTTTCTCCTATTTTTACTTGCCCTTATTTTTAGAAGTTTTTTTGTCTTATTTACTATCCTATTTTTTCTAATCATTGGACGTTTTAAAACAATCGACCCAAATACTGCATTAGTTGGCACCGTATTTGGACATTATGCAGGTGTTTTAGCTAAAGAAGGCTTTTATTGGATTTTGCCGTTTTATTCTTTAGAAGAAGTTTCATTGCGTGCTTGTAACTATGTTACCCCGACTTTAAAAGTCAATGATGCGTCAGGAACTCCTGTAGAAGTTGCAGCTGCCATTGTTTATAACATTCGTAATCCTGCAGCGGCAACGTTTGACGTTGAAAGTGTGCATGGCTTTATGCGAATTCAAAGTGAAAGTGCTTTAAGAATGTTAGTTTCACATTATCCTTATACTGCACAAGGACAAGAAAGTTTAAGTAGCCATTCAAATGACATTTTAAATCAATTTCGTAACATGGTACAAGAACGGGTAAAAATGGCAGGGATTTACATTAGCGAAGCACGTTTTACTCATCTTGCCTATGCTCCTGAAATTGCTCAAGTGATGTTACGCAAACAACAAGCGGAATCCGTCATTTTAGCACGTCATACTTTGGTAAAAGGTGCGATTGCGATGGTTGAAGGAACAGTAAAAGAGTTAGACCGCCGAAATATTGTTCAAATGACAGAGCAAGAAAAAGCAAAATTGGTCATTAATATGATGACGGTATTACTTTCTGAAGAAAGTGCAGCACCTGTACTTAATGTGAATGATTAAGGAATAGCCTAATTTACGAGCGTATTAAACCAAGTTTTAGAACCTGTATTCATAACGTTTTTTCATGCAAAAGCATACTTTAGTTCTTTAGGGCATCCTGATATTTCGTATTTGCAATTAAAAATGAGAAAAATTGCAGATTTTCAAGGAAAATTGTGCAGTTGATATTGAAATATCAACAAGCAATTTGACGATGAAAATCAAGATTTAGCCATTTTTAATGCAAAAATGCGATTTCATTTCTAAAATTATTGCCAAATCGTAATAAATGTTATGAAATGTCAGGATGCCCTAATATCAAACAAAATTTTACAGCGTAATGTTGTGAATACAGGTTCTTAATACGCTCTCTTTTTTATTTAGTTGTTGTGGTTTTTACCACTTGAATCGGACAGTTTTTAAACTGTGCAGCTTGTACCACAGCATCTTGCTCACCCATTAAACGGGCAGTTTCACTACGTTTTGTGGTGCTTGATTGTCCCATATTAATAGAGATGGATGGCATTACCCCCCAATTTCCGCTACTGCTATAGCCCCCGCCTAAGCCAATGCCAATACCTGTGCCAATGCGTGAAGATGAGCCTTGTACACCACGTTCTAAATACACTTGTAAACGTTGATATTCTTGATGAAGTTGGGCACAATCCAACGATTGATATTTTGCAGGTGAAACATAAGTTGGGGTAATCGATTTGCTAGCACACGCTGTTAAGACAACACTACTTGCCAACAGCACAAGGGTCATGATTTTTTTCATCATTTTTTACTCAATTCAAAGATAGTTTGCATTTTACTCTTTTTCCTTTCGCTGTAAATGAAAAATTCGCTAATATATTGTAATCTTCTTTTGCTCAATTCATTTTATCTGTAGGAATAACAATGCGTGTCCTTTTAGTTGAAGATGACCCGATGATTGGTCAAGCCCTTGTTGATAGTTTAAAAGATGTGCCTTATGCGGTTGATTGGGTCAATGATGGTGCAAAAGCGTGCCATGCGGTTGATGCTCAACCCTATGATTTAATCTTATTAGACTTAGGTTTACCGAGTAAAGATGGCTTTCAAGTGTTACAACATATTCGCCATCACCATCAAACGCCTGTATTAATTTTAACCGCTCGTGATGAGTTACAAAATCGTATTCAAGGTTTAGATTTAGGTGCAGATGATTATTTAGTGAAACCTTTTGAATTTGTGGAATTATTGGCTCGTATGCGTGCGATTTTACGCCGTCATCATCAAACCACGCCACAATTAGGCAATCATAAAATCACTTTAAATGCTCAAACTTATCAAGCAACTTTATTGGAAACTGGGGAAACAGTTGCATTAAGTAATCGTGAATTTTCAGTATTACAAGCCTTGTTAATGCGTCCTAACGCCATTTTATCTCGTAGTGATTTGGAAGATAAAGTCTATGCGTGGGGAGAAGAAGTGGAAAGCAATGCGATTGATTATCTAATTTATATGTTACGCAAAAAGTTAGGTACAGGCATTATTAAAAATGTGCGTGGCGTAGGTTGGACAATGGCATCATGAGTGAATCTTCATCTATTCAGGCTCAACCGAATCCATCGTTGCAATGGCGTTTAGCCTTGTGGCTCAGTGTCATTACAACCATGGTCGCATTAGTTTCTGGCGTTTTTGCCTTTGCTCATAGTTATTACACGGCGTTAGAATATCAAGATGATTTATTACGGCAGACGGCTGCCTTAATTCAACCACAAACACAAAAAAATGTAGATATTCAAAGCGATGTTGAAATTTACGTACGAGAATTGGGACAATCGGTGATGGATGGACAAGTGCCGATTAGTATGTCAGATGGTTTTCATACCTTAAAATTTCAACAAGAGAATTATCGTGTTTATGTCTATACTTATCCGACAGGTGAGCGGTTAGCCTTTACCCAAAAAACTAAATTCCGTGATGAATTGGCTTATACAGGGGCATGGAGCAGTACCTTGCCTTTGTTGATGTTAATTCCTATTTTAACCTTAATGTGTTTTTTAATTATTCGTGGATTATTTCGCCCATTACATCGTTTATCTCAACAAATTGAGCAACGTAGCGAGCAATTACAACCGCTCTCTACTGATGGCATTCCTAAAGAAGTTAAAGGTTTTGTGATTGCCATCAATCATTTATTACATCGTGTTGCCACATCAATTCAGCAACAACAGCGTTTTATTGCAGATGCAGCACATGAGTTGCGTTCACCTTTAACAGCGTTATCTTTACAAACGGAGCGTTTAGCTCAATGCTCATTATCTGATGAAGGCAAGGAACGGTTATTGACCTTGCAACAAGGGATTCAACGCCAACAACATTTGCTTAATCAATTATTATCGCTCGCTCGAACGCAAGCTGAACCCAGTATGACTGCACCTGCTCAAGCCTTATCGGTCTTGTCGGTGTATCAACAGGTGATTAGCACCTTATATCCTTTGGCAGAGCAAAAAAATATTGATTTAGGTATTCGTGAAAGTGAAGATGTACAATTAAAGGTCGATGAAACCGCCTTATTTACCTTACTCAAAAATTTGGTTGATAATGCCATTCGTTATATCCCTGAAGATGGGCAAATTGATTTAGCGATTGAACATCATCAAAATCATGTCATTTTGATTGTGGAAGATAATGGGCAAGGCATTGCCTCTGAACATCGTGAGCGTGTATTAGATGCGTTTTATCGTGTGTTGGGTACGCAAACGCAAGGTTCTGGTTTAGGCTTATCTATTGTGCATAATATTGTGCAAGCCTTGCATGGGAAATTGTATTTAAAAGATTCGATTGAGTTTGAACATGGTTTGCGAGTAGAAGTTCATTTGACATTAAAGAACTAAAGGGCAACATTGCCCTTTATTTTATATTTTGAGTGTGCAGACGTTTAAATAATTCGTCTTGTGTAAATGCTCCAGTTAAACGTAAATGACGTTGTTCTTGCTGTTGAGCATCTAAAAAGAGCATGGTCGGTGGCCCTAACACTTGCCATTCATCTAACACCGCTTGATGTTGTTCATCAAACTGGCTTAAATCTAATTTGATTAAAGTATAACCTTTTAATGCCTGTTGCACATCAGATGTTTTTAACATCTTTTCAATCGGCTGACACGCCACACACCAATCCGCATAAACATCAATCATGATTGGACGATTGGCAGGAGCATTACTCAAGGCTTGCTTAATTTCATCAACCGTTTGTACACGTTGCCATGTTGCTACTGTGCTACTTGTGGTCATGGTCGTATGTTTATATTGTTGATAATGGCACGATGCAACGCCAAATAACGCTCCAACACACATCACACTATACACTACTTTTAATACTTTATGTTTCCACATAAAACGGAATAAGGCATACGCAACAACTGCGATTGCCAAGGCATACCACAAAAACGCATAGACCACTTCAGGCAATAATGGACGCACAAAATAAATGCTTAAGCCCAACATCATAAAAGCAAATACAGCTTTGACTTGGTTCATCCACTCCCCTGCTCGTGGCAATACTCTTGCTCCAAGCACACTCACTAACAATAAAGGAATGCCCATACCAAAACCCAAGCTAAATAATAACACTGCCCCTTGCCATTGCTGTTCACTTTGGGCAATAAATAACAAGACGCCTGCTAAAGGTGCGGTCATACAAGGCCCGACCAATAAAGCAGATAACACCCCCATCACCCCTGCACTAACAAAGGTTCCACCTGATTGTAACGATTGCCAATGGTCTAAACGGCGTACCAAGCGATTTGGCAACTGTAACTCAAATGCCCCAAATAAATTCAATGCAAAGACGATAAATAAGACACTAAAACCAACCAAGACCATTGGCTGTTGTAACCAACGCTGTAAGCCAAGCCCTGCACTACTGGCGATAAAGCCCATCACGGCATACACCGTTGCCATACTCAACACAAAAACCAAGGCGATTGACCACGCTTTCACTCCTTGAGTTTGCCGTAATAATAATGAACTAACAATCGGAATCATCGGTAAAGAACACGGCGTAAAGGCTAATAAAAAACCTAACCCTAAAAATAACGCAACCGCATACCAAAACGAATGCTGTTGTAATTGCTGTAACCATTGCTGGTCTTTAGCTAAAATAGGCGATTCTATTGATGTTGATGAGTTTGTATTTGGTTCTGATGTTTGATTTTCTGTGATGGTTAAACTTGGAATTTGCTTACTATCCGCTTGTTGAACTGGTTCTGTAGATGTTACCAGCTGTTGAGTTTGTTCAGCTAAAGCGGTTGTTGTAGCGATTTGAGCCATATCTTTTGCAACAGCTTGAGCGGTCGTGTCTTGATGCTCATTCTCTGCTTTTGTTGTGCTAGGTAAAGATGTTGTTGCAACTGCTGTTGCACTCGTTTTAACATTTTTTTCGGCTTTTGCTTGCTCTTGTTCCGCTTGAACAGCAGTTATTGCAGGTTGAACAGCCTTTTCTTGTTTTTCGGTTGGTGCTGTTTTGCTTGCCGTTGAATCTGTGGCTTTTGCGGTTAAAGTTTTATTTTCTGTTGAATCAGTCGCTTTTGTTGGTTCAGTTGTTTTTGGTGTTGTGGTTTGTTGGGCTTGTTTTGCCGTTGCAAGCGTTTCAGCTTTTGGCTCAACTGATGGTTTAGCTGTTTCTGTTACATTTTTTTCGCTCTGTTGTGGTTCTGCCTTGTCTCTGGCTGATTTTTCATTTAACGCATTTTCTTTGGCTAATTCAGTCTTTTTCTCAACTTTTTCAGATGTTGTTACTGGTTCGTCCATTAATTTTGCTGGACGTTCGCTTTCTAAAGCCGTGTTATTATTTGATTTTCCTTGTAAAAAAACGGATTTTGCTTGACTAGGTTGAGCCGTTGCAAATTTTAAGGTTGGTGCATCTTGAATCACACGTCCTGTTGCATCAGTACGGAACTCTTTTTTCTGTGGTGCATAACAAATTTGGTCTTTGGCACAGCCTTGCCAAGAAACGCTATACGTTTGATTCGGTTGGGTTTTAATTGAAAACTCAACCTGATTCCAATAGACAATACTCTCACCAAAGTTCTCATCAAATTGAGCCTTACCTTTCGGCAAGTTAAATTTGACCGCTCCTTTGCTTGAGTTTACAGTAAATCGATGTTGATAAAGATAATAGTTCGGCTGAATTTGCCAAGATAAACGGGCTTGCTGTTCATTGGCAGATTCAACCGAAAATTGGAAGGCTTGTTGAGCAGGTAATAAGGTTTGAGCATGGCTCATTGAAACACTCAAGCCCATCATCGTCATCAATAAAACGGTTGAAATTTGAGTTAAACTAGGCATGACTCCCCCTTATTACACATCATACAAATTAGAATAAAAATGCAACCCCTAAACCTGCATTGTAGCTACGACCTTCACCATTTAAATCAACGCCGACACTTGCATCGACTTGAGCTTTTTCACCAATGGCATAGACAACACCAGTTGCTAAAGATTTACTATTTTTTTGTCCTTCAGTTTTGCTATACACAAATTCTGAAAAACCAGATAAATTTTCGGTAAATTGATAGCCTAAGGTTGGCACGGCTTGTACTGTCCAGTTGCCCCCTTCTTCGTATTGATAAAACATACTGAGAGCAGTTGTAACAATATCATCATACGCATATTCTAACGATGAACCTAAGGTATAGGTGTTATTTTCTGCTGTAAAATCGTCATTTCCTGTTGAGATTGTACCGCTGGCTAATAATGCCCATTTTAATTTGTCATCTTTTAGGTCAATGGCTTTTTTTAAGCCGACCGTCATATCGCCTAAGCCTTCTACATCGCTTTTTTCTGAACCAGTTTTAGTTTGTTGCCACACATAACCATCCCAGCCCACTTGTAATTCTACACCGTCCATTAAACCTGTACGCAAAACGGTATCGGTTTGTAGTTGTACGGTTGTTTCATGCTCACCATCAACCCATTGTTTAGAATAGCTTGCTGTAGGTAAACTTTGCTCCCATGCCACTTTCCCTACAGGTGTAATGCCTGTACCAAATCCTGTACCGGGGCGGTCAAATGAAAATTCGTATGCAAAACTTGCACTCGATAACATCAACAAAAACATTGTTCCAATCAGTTGGAATAAATTCATACGCATTTCTCTATAATATTAAATGGATAATTCTTTAGTCATTTTCGCACCATTTTGACGTAATAAGTCTAAGGTTGCTTTGACTTCCGGATAACATTCTGACCAATCAATTTCATCATAATCACATTCAAAGAATAATTGACTGATGGACGATAAAATGGTCAATCCTTCATCGTCTAAGGTATTTGGGTCAATCTGTTCTGCCAATAAACGTTGCACAACAGGTACACACGCCGCACTTGATGCGTCCCACAAAGGACCATAAAACTCTTCGCTGTCCCATAAATGTACATTGGCATTGGCTTGAATCAATAACTCCAAAATCTGTAAATAAACAGCTAATTCTTGCTGTTTTTCCTGTTCTGATAACGGTTTATCTGCTTCATAAGCATCACACACCATTTCCCACCATGAAAAAAGGCGGTCGCATAAAATCGAAACAGGCGAACCTTGCTCGGTGATAAAATTAGCATCTATCTCGTTTAACAGCTGTTGCACTTGTACAACATCTAATGCGTCAATGGCAGAAACGAGTGCCTGTTGTTGCGGTGATAACATAATGAATATCTCTGTACATTAAAAACTGCTATTATGCCTGAAAAATAGCATTTGTTTAATGTTTATTTTACTAAAGTCCAAATAGCAAATGGGCGAATCATTCCGCCCATTTCTTTTCTTTTTAGATTGAGCTATTTCGCAAAACCATGTTCCATTAAAAAGGCTAAATCTAGGCTTGGTGCAGTTTGGGTTTGCCCTGCTTTATCGCCCAATAATAGGCGTTCAATATAACGAGAGAGTACATCGACTTCTAAATTGACTTTAGAGCCGACTTGCCAGTCGCCAATCGTGGTTTTTTCTGCGGTATGTGGCACTAAATTTAAACTGACCACATTGCCATGTAAATGGTTAATGGTTAAGCTAATGCCATCAACTGTAATAGAGCCTTTTTCCGCTAAATATTTTGCCAATTCCATCGGACACGTTACTTCAAAATATAATGAACGTGCATCTTGGCGTTTTAAGGTAATTTCGCCAACGCCATCAACATGACCGCTGACAATATGTCCGCCTAAACGTGTGGTTGGTAATAACGCTTTTTCTAAATTGACACGAGTTCCTGCACGCCATGAACCTAAAATGGTACGATGTAAACTCTCTAAGGAAACATCAGCACTGTACCACGTTTCGCCAAAATCAATCACGGTTAAACACACACCGCTGGTTGCAATCGAATCGCCTAATTTTACATCAGACATATCCAAATCACCCACTTGAATGGTTAAACGTACATCACCTGAGACCTGTTGGATACTTTGTACTGTACCAACACTTTCTATAATTCCTGTAAACATTGCTCACACCTTAAATAGCTAATCACCATAACTCTAATTGGGTACTCGGGCCTGTAGTATCAACCCCGCCCAATTCAGCTGAATGGAATAATTGTCCCAATAATTGACGAATTGGAGGGCCTGACTTCATTTTAGTATTGGTAATAATAATAAACTCCAATACTCTTGCACGTTCACTTTGTCGTTGTTGGCTTACACGATAACGTGGTACATCTTGCGTTAATAAGGTAACGTGTCCACGTTGTAGATTGGCTTGTAAAATATCTTGTACTGAAATATTGCCATCTGTTGAATAGCTGGTCAAAATATAATGAGCATTGACGGTACTTAACAACTGCTCATACGCATCTTTGGCATATTTTGCCGAATTATACGGACTTGGACGCTCTTTCCGCCATGCACGGTCAATGCCACTTTTATAACCTTTGGTATCTGGCGGGGGTAAATCTTTTTGGTCCCACAGGGTTAAGGCATTTAATACATGATAATTACTGCTATACGCATGTTGATTATATGGCGGGTCTAAATAGGCAATGTCCACTTCAAAACCGCTCATTTGATTGGCTAAATGTTGTGCATCTACACACCACATTTCCGCCGCTAATCGATTTGGGTCGCCCACAGAACAAAAGACACTTGGCTGTAACCATAATTTTGATTCAATACGTTCTAATGCCGTTTTGGTTTTTCCGCCCCAACCTTGATGGAAACTTTTAAAGACCCCGCTAGTATTACTGACAAAACTGGCTGAATATAATAATGGAGCGAGTAACGCACTCATTTCAATATCATCAATCACGCCTTGTAATTGCCATGTCGCAATTTGATGGCGAATCGCATCAATTCGCATTCCATTTCGCCGTTTAAAAAACAATCTATCACGGCTTGGGTCATATTCATTATCATCTCGTGGGCAAAGATTATGCGTTACCCAACCTTTGACATCTGGCAAACGATTTAAAGTATCAATCGCATTTTGATAACCGCCTAAGGCATTAAATGCAGGGGCTTGCACACAAGACAACACCGCATGATTTAACGCATGGCTATAAGGTTCCCAATCATTGGCAATCACACGATAGCCATTTTGCCGAGCCAAGCGAGAAACAACCCCACTTCCTGCAAAAAAATCCGCAAAAATCGGAGCGTATTTTTTCCGTTTTGTATTTAACGTTCCCGTCCGTTCTAAGGCTTCCAAAATTAAATGCAACAGACGACGTTTATTCCCCAAATAAGGAACGAGTTGATTAAATAAATATTCATCGGTCGTGCGTGCAGAATGACGACGCTTATGATATACCGATGTTTCCGAAGTTGTCATAAAAAATGATTAATCTCGCTTTGGTCGTAAATGTAAACGTAAATCCTTACCGACTTGGACAACATCAGCCAATGAAAAACGATATTGCTCACTTAACTGCTCAAATGATGCACTAAACATTGGGCGAGCCGTTTGCCCTAACAAGGTTGGAGCAATGTAATGAATCACTTCATCGACCAGACCTTGCTCTAAAAAGGCAGTCGATAAGGTCGCCCCTGCTTCAATCAACACATCATAAATTTGATGTTCACGGCATAAGGTTGCCAATAATTCGGATAAAGGTTGTGTGTCAAATTGTACCACAGCATTTGCGGTAAAATACTGTTGATGTGCTGAAGAATACTGCCCCATCACCATGACATCGTGCGGAGTGTGCAAAATTTTAGCAGTTAAAGGCAAACGTCCCTGACGGTCTAAAATAATACGTTTAGGTTGTACGATATTTTGCAATTCAATCGCTTGATGGTCAGCAGTAAACAGTTGGCGGACATTTAACTGACAATCATCAGCTAATACCGTGTCAATCCCTGTGATGACTGCTCCTGAAATCGCCCGCCAATGTTGTACATCTTGTCGAGCCTGCTCGCCTGTAATCCATTTTGACTCTCCAGATTGCATTGCAGTGCGTCCATCTAAACTACTGGCAATTTTTAAGCGAACATAAGGCATTCCTGTTGCCATTGCCTTTAAAAATCCTTGATTTAATTGTCGTGCTTGAGTTTCACAGACGCCTGTCTGAACATCAATCCCAGCATCTTTTAAACGTTGAATGCCTTTGCCTGCCACTAAAGGATTTGGGTCTAAACACGCCACAACCACACGAGCCACTTGTGCATCAATCAACGCATTGGCACAAGGGGGCGTCCGTCCATAATGGGCACATGGCTCTAATGTTACATAAGCGGTTGCCCCTTTGGCTTGTTCTCCTGCTTGTCGCAGAGCAAATACTTCCGCATGGGGTTGTCCTGCTTTGGGGTGAAATCCTGTTCCGACCACTTTGCCTTGTTGTACAATCACACACCCTACATTTGGATTGGGTTTGGTGCTATATATTCCTTGCTTTGCCAACTCAATGGCAGATAACATAAAATATTCATCATCATACATTGTATTCATGATGGATGATTTCCTTTTTGTTTTCTTAACGATTCAATATGTTGTAAAAATGATTCTGCATTTTGGAAATCTTGATACACCGATGCAAAGCGAATATAGGCGACTTCATCTAAATGAAATAAAGTTTGCATCACAATCTCACCTATCATACGAGAACGAATATCTCGCTCACCTAAACGGAAAATTTGAGATTGAATTTCGCTTAAGGCGGTTTCAATTTGCTCCGCAGAAATTGGGCGTTTTTGTAAGGCGTGCATTAAAGAACGGCGTAATTTTTGTTCATCAAACGGTTGATTTTCACCATTGGCTTTAATCACACGGGGCATGACCACTTCATAACTTTCAAAGGTCGTAAAGCGTTCACTACACACATTACATTCACGGCGACGACGAATTTGACGACCTTCTGCCGCTAAACGAGAATCAATGACTTTGCTATCAGCAGCATGACAAAATGGACACAGCATAAGAAGAATAAAGAATGTTATAAATTCACTTTATTATAATCTAAATTGGGGCGAGAAGAAAATCTTTGCTAAAAATCATCCCCACTAAATACAAATGCTTTAGCAGGGAATATTTTTATAAGAGAGATTAAATGGTTATTTTTGCTTTATTTTTCTTGAATAACGCATCGCCAATGCCTTTGACATTTTTTAATTCTTCAATGCTTTTAAATTTTCCTTGTTTTTCTCGATACGCGACAATCGCCTTGGCTTTGGCTTCACCAACCCCAGATAATTGCTGTAATTCCTGTACATTTGCGGTATTCAAATTAATTTTTGTTGTTGTTGACTGACGGCTTTGATTGACGCTGGTTGCAGGTTGTGTTTTCTGCCATTGTGCATATTGTTGGTCAAAATTTTGATTTTTAGCCATCGCCTGTGAATGTGTAAAAATGGCGAAACATAGGCATAAAAATAGGGAGATAAATTTCATTTCTGCTCACTCGTATTGCAATTTTTTCACATCTTCCCATAATTTGTCCATTTCTTCAAGGGTTAAATCGTCTATTTTTTTGCCTTGTGCCTGTGCTTGCTGTTCAATATATGCAAAACGATAACGAAATTTATCAATCGTCCCTAGTAAACATAACTCACTGTTTAAATTTAAAGTTCGCCCCATATTCACGAGTGCAAATAAACAATCACCATATTCTTTGGCAATGTCATCTTGATGTTGTTGGGCAATCGCTTGGTTAAGTTCGGCAAGTTCTTCTTCTAATTTGGCATAAGTCGCATCAAAATTAGGGAAATCAAACCCTACTTTACTGGCAACAACTTGTATTTGTTCCGCTTGCATTAATGCTGAACCGTGCTTAACGCTATCCAAAATGGACGGTTGAGCGGTTTGACCTTTGGCTTGGCGTTCTTGTTGTTTTATGTGTTGCCAAAGCTGTTTTACGCCTTGCTCATCTAAATGGGCATAGTGTTCTTTTTGGAAAATATGCGGATGTCGGCGAATCAGTTTTTCTTTTAAGGTTTGTACCACATCATCAAAAGTAAATGCTTGTTGTTCGCTATACATTTGCGATTGAAAAATCACTTGTAATAGTAAATCGCCTAATTCTTCTTTAATTTCCGCTAGATTGCCTGAACGTATCGCCTGCTCTACTTCGTACGCTTCTTCAATGGCATAAGGGGTTAAACTTTGTGGCGTTTGTTGTTTATCCCATGGACATTCTTGGCGAAGGTGTTGCATAAGCTGTAGGAGTTGTTGCATTTTCTCACTCACTTATATGGAATAGGTGGTAATGTTGGGTCATCTTCAAGTTCATCATAATATACCAATTCTTTTGTATTAAATACTTTAACTCGTTCGGTAGTATCATTTGAATAAAAAGAAGGCTTTTTAGATAACGTTTCTTCTTCTATTCCAACCCATTCAGCAATACCATAAATTAAATCAAAACCACTTTTATAAGCATCAATATAGGTTCGTTTTGTATCATCACTAGAAAATTGAATTAAAGGGACGTGATAACTTTGCTTATATTGTGGATTATGAAATAGCCCATCATGACCTTTTTTTTGGCTTAGACCATGGTCAGCAAAATACATCACTGAAAAAGATTCTCCTGATTTTTGTAACATATGATAGATATCTTCAATCAATCTATCCGTTTGTAAAATACTTTCAAAATAACAAGACATCTTATGATTAATTAGCTTGTATGATGGCTCACCTTCAATACGCTGACAAAAATCGGAGTGAGAACCCATTAAATGAACTACAATAAATTTATGCTTTTCAGTTTTATCATTTATTGCATTTTGGATATGGGGTTTTAATTTACTATCAAAACTTTGTTTACTAGCTGTTTTATTCAAAAATAATGATTGGTTAGCTTTCTGTGAAACTCGTGTTGCCATTGAATCATGATATCCAAGTTTCCCTTGATTTGACAACCAATAACTTTCAAATGAATTGTTATTAAATAAATTTAAAATATGATTTGTATAAATGATGTTTTTATCTATACTTTCTGTAAAATATAATGTACGAGCTAGAGATGTCTGTGTATGTGCCGCAGAAGAAATGTAATTATTAAAAACTATACCTTTTACTTGATTTAAGAAAGGTGTATTATTTACTGGATAATTATACATTCCCATATACTCTCGTCTCACACTTTCACCAATAATAAGAACATATATTTTGTATTTTGGACTTATTGATTTTATTCTCCATGTATTAGGTTCATGTAGACCAGCCTCAATATGATTTACGACATCTAAATATATATTAACATCTCGCTTTATACTCGCCACCAAATAAATAGGATAAATATGACTCTTTGAATAAGAAATGATAAAATTATTATTTTTTATATAGGATAATACAGGGTTAATAAAAAAGAAAGTTACAAATATTATTACACACAATAATCTATAAACTCTAAAATAAACTAACTCTATTTTTCTAGAAAAATGAAATAGAATGACATAAATAAGAAAATATCCCATTAAAAACAGGTATACATACCATGAAAAGCCTAATAAATATTCTATTGTTTCATTTTGATTTGTTTCAAAAAAAGAAACCAGCATTCCATAATTTAATTGACCATAAATCATGGCTTGTGGGAGATACAACCAACTTAAAATAAACCATACTAATAAAGCAATATTAAATAATACTTTTGATAAACTTCTAATTAATAAGAAAAAAGCTACCACAGGAATGGTCAAATATCCAACAAATAAAAAATTATAAAAAGTTGTATTTATAAAAAAATTCCTAGCCCCTAATGCTAAAAGTGAAATAAAAATAAAGATATAAAAAAAGATTAAAAACAAATAAAATTTCTTGTTTTGTATTATATGTTGTTGTATTTTCTTTAGAACAATCATCATATACATTTTACCATATATTAAATTTAAAAAACCGTACAATCATTCTCACCATTGTACGGTTATTTTAATGATTAATTCACAGCTTGCGACTGTACCAACCGTCTTGCACTAATAATCCCCGGTTGTTGTTCCAAACGAGCCAATAATTTTGATAATTGAGCCAAGCCTTTGACTTCAATCAACAATTTCATATTAGCAATACCATCTGCTTCTGAAATAGTATTGACTTGACGAATATTGATATGGTCAGCAAAAATTACTTGGGTTAAATCTTTTAACAAACCACGGCGGTCATAAGCATCAATCACAATTTGCACACTTTGTCCGCGTGTTGGTTGCATTTCCCAATCTGCTTCAACCATACGTTCAGGCTCTTGTGAAATCATACGCAAATAATCTGGACAGCCAATTTTATGAATACTCACCCCACGATGTAAAGTGATATATCCGCCAATCGCTTCACCATGCACTGGCTGACAACATTTTGCAATAGACAATTCCACATTATCCAAACCATCAATTAAAATGCCATGGTCAGATAAGGTTTTACTTGCTCGTGGATTTAGCGTTGGTTTTAACACCAATTCTGGTTCTTCATCTTCCACATACATATGTTTATTGATTTGATTGAGCAACGCATGTAAGCCCACTTCACCTGTAACCAAACCAATTAAAATATCTTCACCTGTTTTTACATGGAAATGACTACAATAATCATTTAAATCAATACTTTTTGGATGAATTGCCAAACGTGCCAATTCTTTATTAAGCAACTCTTTACCTGCTTCTAAATTATGACTACGGTCTTGCTGTCTAAACCAATGACGTAATTTTTCTCTTGCTCGTTGCGTTTTAATATAGCCTAATGAACTGACCAACCAATCTCGATTAGGTGAACGTCCTTTTTTGGTCAAAATTTCAACTTGCTCACCTGTTTTTAAGGTATAGGTCAAGGGTACATAACGTTGATTGACTCGTGCGGCATAACAATGGTTGCCCACTTCGGTGTGTAAATAATAGGCAAAATCCAACACCGTTGCATCTCGTGGTAATTCCTTAATATCACCATCACGGCTAAACACATAGATTTTTTCAAAACTTTCAAAATCTTGTACAGGTTCAAACTGACTATCTTCTGTATCAACATTTAAATTACCATCGGTACGTTCTTGATACAGTTCTAACACCGTTCTTAATGAATGCAAGCGATTATTAAACGATTGGTCAGTTTTCTTTGCCCCTTCTTTATAATTAAAATGCGAACATACCCCCAATTCCGCTTCTTCGTGCATTTCTTTGGTACGGATTTGAATTTCCAAAGATTTATTTTCCGCAATCACCGCTGTATGCAATGAACGGTAGCCATTGGCTTTAGGGTTGGTAATATAATCATCAAATTGATTTGGAATATGTCGCCACAACACATGTACCAAACCTAAGGCATGATAACATTCAGGAATGGTATTCACCATAATCCGCAATGCACGAATATCGTACAACTGTTCAAAGCTTAGATTTTTGCTTTTCATTTTACGATAAATCGAGTAAATGTGTTTAACACGTCCACTCACTTCCGCATCAATGCCATATTCTGCCAAAGAGTTCCGCACGGTTTGTGTCACGTGTTGAATATATTGTTCACGTTCCAAACGCTTTTCATTTAACAAGCCTGCAATTTCTTTATACCGCTCTGGTGCAAGATAACGAAAGGCTAAATCTTCCAATTCCCATTTTAGTTGAGCAATCCCTAGACGATGGGCTAACGGTGCATAAATGGTTAAAATCTCTCGTGCCACACGCTCTTGACGCTCTCGGCTCGATTTTGCCAATTCACGCAAGGTATGGGTACGGTCAGCCAATTTAATCAACACTACACGCACATCTTCCGTAACCGAAATCAACATTTTATAAATGCCTGTGAGATGTTCACGCTGATTATTATTGAAATGGTCTTCCAAACGTTTATTATTTTCAATCAGTTCCGATAATTTCCCCATCGCCAACGTGCCTTTAAGCAAGCCATAAATAGCATCGCCAAAGTGTTGCTGAACTTCTTCAAGGCTGATTAAATTATCACGGATACTACGGTAAAGCATCGCTGAAGATAACGTATCTTCATCTACATTTAAATGCTCTAAAATATCGGTCATTTCCATGCCTGTAATAAACGGGCTAATAGAAATATCAGGATTTTGTTGTAATTTTTCAATAATATAACGACCAACGGCCTCTAATTTTTCTAAGGTATGTCCATGTTCTGCTCTTACACGATTGAGCCAAAACATTAAAATATCGACAGCGTACTGTTCTAATTGTTCATCGGATAATTCTGCAAGTTGTGCTGGTAATTGTTCACGAACGGTAACCATCAAAAATCTCCCTGTAGAGTAAATTGGGGGGTAAACAAAAGGATTGTTTACTTTGCCATTGTAACGGATTTCTCGCTTAAATCTATGCTTTTTCTAAACTTTTTACTCTATTAGTCTATAAAAAATAATAGAAATATTCGATAATGTAATGACAAATACTATAGATTACATGGGGGCAATCTAGGGAAATTTCAACTTGACCGAGTGTTAAAAAATGATTTTAGGCGTCTAACATTGCCTGCTTATCTTCTTGGATAAATAAGGCAATACTTTCTACGTGTCCTGTATGGCTAAACATATCCATCACCCCTGCTTTTTGCAAACGATAACCATGCTGTGCTAATACTTGGCTATCTCGTGCTAAAGTCGCAGGATTACACGACACATAAACGATGCGTTTTGCCCCAAAATTCGGCAAATAGTGTATGATTTCCCATGCTCCTGTACGGGGCGGGTCGATTAAAATGGCATCAAAGCCTTGTTTTGCCCACGTCTTTTTAGAAAAATCTTGGGTTAAATCTTGGCTATAAAATTGAGTATGATGTATTTGATTTAATTTAGCATTCTGTTTTGCACGTTGTACCATTGCTAAACTACCTTCCACACCAACTACTTGTCCCTGTTCGCCTACGCAACGTGCCAAAGGCAACGAAAAATTACCTAAACCGCAAAATAAATCTAAAACTCGTTCGCCTTGTTGTAAGGCTAATAATTCACAGGCTAATTTCACCATTTGCGGATTGACGGTGCTATTTACTTGGGTAAAATCGCTGATGGCAAATTGAAAATTGACCTTAAATTCAGTTAAAGCATACTGTAAATCTGCTGAATTTTTAGCATTTGAACCATCATCAAGGCGATAAAAATCTTGTTTTTTAGCAGGTTGTAAATAGAAAAGCCATTGCCGTTGTTGGCAAAAATCGACTAATCGTTGAATATCTTGTTCTACAAATGGAGCGGTTTGTCGTACCAATAATGCAATGTCTTTATCGCCCATCGCTAATTCAATATGCCCAATCTCTGCTTTGGCATTTAATGATGCTAAACAACGTTTTAATTCAGGTAAGGCATGATTGAGTTGCTGGTCTAAAATTGGACATTGGTCAATATCCACTAATTGATTGCTTTGATTTTCTCGAAAGCCAAATAAAAATTGTTTATTTTTCGCAAGATAACGTACTCCTATTCTGGCACGGCGACGGTAATCTTGCCGTAAAGAGCGAATAGGATTCAGCCATTCTACCGGCTCAAGCTGTGCAAAATGCTGTAAATGTGATGCTAAAACCTGTTGTTTATGTTGAATTTGTTCATCAAGCTGTAAATGTTGTAAGCTACAACCACCACAATGGCGATAATGTGGGCAAAATGGCTCAACACGATGAACAGATGGCGATTCAATCACATCAAGACAATCGCCTTCTTCTAAACGTTTGGCACTATGGGTAATATTGGCGTGTACGATTTCATTTGGCAAAGCATAACGAATAAATACTTTTTTGCCATGCTTATCGCTTGGATGTTCTGGATGTGTACCATAGTGGGCAATGCCACGTCCTTCGTGGGATAAGCCTTCAATATAAAAATGATAAGATGTCAACGCAAAACCCTAGCCTAAATTATGATGATAATTTTTCAAAAAACTGCTGACTAAATGCTGAAACTTGAGCATTTTTTTGCCAACGTTGTAAAAAATCGTGTAAATGTGGCTGTCGTTGCACTTCTTCTAAGGTACGATACACCCACGCATGATGAAGTTCTACTGACATTTGCCCTTTGAGTAACAACCATCGCAAATAAATCAGCCATGTATTTAACACATCACTTTCTGCATACTGGCTGACTGCTAACCAATCTTGAGCTTTGACATCATCGGCAATAGAACTTCCTGTTTTTCCGCCTTTACCTGCCAAGCCAAATGCTCGAGCAATATCGTCCATTTTTTGGAAATGTTTTTGATGATACATTGCCAAACAATCCATCAAATCCACATGATAATGATGATAACGATTGACATAATTATTATAGCGTTTAGTCGGATATAACTCGCCTTGGTCCCATAAATAGGGTGCAGATAAACCGTGCATCATGGCACGCACCATCAATAATGGCAGGTCAAATTGTGAACCGTTCCACGACACTAAAATCGGTTGATATTTCTCAAAAATGGCAAAAAACTTGCGGATTAACTCATCTTCTGTAAATTTTTCTTGTGTCCAAGAAAACAGTTTAAATTGTCCATCACGAATCCACACGCCTGAAATACACACAATTTCATGTAAAGGTAAACGTTGAAATTCCTGTCCTGTTTCTTGACGGCGAAGTTTGGCTAAAGCGTGTTCTGTTTCATCATCATTTAATTCAAGGTCATATAACTGCCGACCGAGTTTTACATCGACAATCGTTTCAATATCAAACACTAAAATCGGCTGTTGCATGATGGTTTATCCTAATCTTGAACTGAAAATAATCCTGTTGATAAATAACGGTCGCCACGGTCGCAAATAATGGTTACAATCACCGCATCTGGACATTCTTCCGCCAATTTTAAACTTGCCCACACTGCACCGCCAGACGAAACCCCTGCACTAATCCCTTCTTGACGTGCTAACTGACGCATGGTTTTTTCCGCTTCACGTTGTGGAATATCGATAATACGGTCAATGCGTGATTCATCAAAAATGCTTGGTAAATATTCAGGCTCCCAACGGCGAATCCCTGCAATGCTTGAGCCTTCAGACGGTTGTAAGCCAATAATTTGAATATTTGGATTTTGTTCTTTTAAATATTTTGATACCCCCATAATGGTTCCTGTTGTCCCCATTGCACTGACAAAATGGGTAATTTTTCCTTGTGTTTGTTGCCAAATTTCAGGGCCTGTGGTGCGATAATGTGCATCAACATTATCAGGGTTCGCAAATTGGTTTAAGACTAAACCTTGTCCTTCGGCTTGCATTTGTAAGGCTAAATCTCTTGCTCCTTCCATGCCTTGTTCTTTGCTGACTTCAATCAAGTCTGCCCCATAGGCTAACATCGCATCTTTGCGTTCTTGGCTCATATTATTCGGCATAATCAGTTTCATTTTATAGCCACGCATGGCAGAAACCATCGCCAATGCAATGCCTGTATTCCCGCTAGTTGCTTCAATTAAGGTATCCCCTGCTTTGATTTGACCACGTTTTTCCGCTTGTAAAATCATATTGTATGCAGGGCGGTCTTTGACTGAACCTGCAGGATTATTGCCTTCTAATTTAAGTAATACCGTTGCGTGTGTATGTTGAGCAAGGCGTTGAACACGCACCAATGGCGTTTTTCCGACATAATGGTCTAATAAATAATCATCAGATTGAAAAGCAACATTTGACATAAACACGTCTCAAGGATAATAAAATTTGGAAACAGGCTATTTTAACGAAAATTTCGCACATTTTCATCTTCTCGTTACATGACCATTACAACAAAAAATAGGGGTAATTTTTTACCCCTACTTTACAATATCTTCACGCCTGAACGATAAGATTAGTATAACAACTGACGAGCTGAACTTAAGCTAATAAAGCCGTCTGCCACTTGTCCATTGGCTAATTGCCAACGTTGGAAGGCTAAACGTGTATTGGTACCAATCACACCGTCTGCACCTTTTGTGTCGAATCCTGCTTGTGTTAAGCGTTGTTGCAACACAGTCGCTTGTGCTTTCGATAATGGTTGCTCATGACGAGGCCAAGATTTTTGAATGGTTGGTAAATCAACAATCGCTTTGGCTAAGGTACTGACACCTAAGGCATAACTTGATGAATTATTATACACTTTAATCACATTAAAATTTGGTGTTAATAATAATGCTGGGCCTTGATGTCCTGCTGGTAACCATAATTCTGCGATAACAGATTCATCAGGTGATGTTGAGCTAACGTATTGTACGCCTAATTGTCGCCATTGTTGTAAGGTCTTTTTAGTATTGACTTGGCTATAATCAAAACCTTGTGGCAAATTCACTTCATAATATGGTGAAATGCCACGCACCCAACCAGAACGCCCTAAATAGTTTCCTGTTGAACTTAACGCATCAGCGGTTGCCCACGGATTACGGCGACCATCACCATTGCCATCAACGCCAAATTGAGCCCATGTCGTTGGAATAAATTGTGTATGCCCCATTCCCCCTGCCCATGAGCCTTTGAGATGATTCCATGATAAATCACCACTATTGAGCAAGCTGACCATCGCTAACAGTTGATTTTCTGCAAATTCACGGCGACGACCTTCATAGGCTAAGGTTGCCAAGGCACTGGCTAAATCAGCCGAACCTGTTGCTTGACCATAAGATGATTCCATGCCCCAAATTGCGGTTACAATCGATGCAGGGACACCTGTTTGAGCTTCAATACGATTTAACACATCATAATTTTGGCTCAAATTCTTTTTGCCTTGTCCTACACGACTGCCAGAAACGGCTGAATCGACATATGACCACGGCATTTTAGTAAATTCGCTTTGATTACGGTCAGAAGATACGATTTGTTGTTGATAATAAGCATTGGCTAATAAACGTTCTAATTGCTGACGTGAATGCCCTTGCTGTTCTGCACGTTGAATAAAATCTGCTTTCCACTCTGCAAAACTACCATACGAACGAGCCACAGGCGTTGCTGGGGTTGGTTGCGTTGGCGTTACACTCACAGGCGGTGTTGTTGGGGTTGGTAAACTTGGGGCTGGAGTCGGTGTTGTTGGTGTTGCAATACTTGGCACCGTTGGTTTTTTATTGGTTGTGCAAGAACATAAGACTGCTAACATCGCAACAGTTAATGGAACATAAACTTTTTTCATCATCATTTCTCAAACATAATCATTGGTCGCTAATATAGCAACAAATGTCTTTAAAGTCGATAGCCAATATTATGCTAAATTTAGGACTCGTTTTGGAATTAAACGTCCTTTGGCATTCACTTCCGCCAAGCCTAAACAACGCTCACCGAAGAAGACTAACACATCAGGCGTTTCGGGATAATCGACATTACTCTCTTGTCCATTACAAAAATATTTTACTCGCTCTTCTGCTAATTGAAGACGTGGAAAATGCTGTACAGGAGCATAGGCAGGCAACAATAATTCATCTCGTTGTTGTTCGGTTAAAGATACTAAATACTCCAAACTCAACAGCGGATTTAAAGTAAAATGCCCTGTTTCAATACGATGTAAGGCGGTTAAATGTCCGACTGTGCCTAAGGCTTTGGCAATATCTTCCCCAAGTACTCGAATATACGTTCCTTTAGAACATCGTACATCAAGGCTTAGCGATTGCCCATCAAACTGTAAAATCTGTAAATGTTCAATGACAATATCTCGTGCTTCACGTTCAATGTCAATGCCTTGCCGTGCCAATTCATACAATGGTCGTCCATCACGTTTTAATGCGGAATACATGGGCGGAATTTGTTGGCTTTGACCTAAAAAAGAATGCACAACACGTTCCACTTGTGGTAAGGTTAATTCAGGAACAGGCAGTTGCTGACACACTTCACCTTCGCTGTCCCCTGTGGTCGTTGCTTGTCCCAGTTGGATTGTGGTTTGATAACGTTTATTTGCATCTAATAAATAATGGGAAAATTTTGTCGCTTCACCCAAACAAATGGGTAATAACCCTGTTGCTAATGGGTCTAATGCTCCTGTATGCCCTGCTTTTTCAGCACGAAATAGCCAACGTACTTTTTGCAAGACAGCATTAGAACTTAAACCTTGCGGTTTATTGAGTAAAAAAACGCCATGCACAGCACGGCGACGTTGTTTAGATGTTGTCATAGTTGCCACAATTTAAAAGAAATATCGATAACCAACCATCATTTTATCCCATTTTTGTTGATTTTGCTTTTGTAATTGCCATTGCACCCCTAAACTATGCTGTGGCGACCACGCATAATTCAGTTGATGTAATACATTCCATTGCCATTGTTGTTGGTCATGCCAATACATCGCTTCAATTTCAGAAAATTGTTGCCAACGGTCAGACCATCGCACCGTACAATTTACCAAAGGAGCAAACCCTGCACGCCAACCTTTATCTAAAGATTTTCCTGCTTGAACCGCACCTTTGACTTGCATCGAACACAACATATCATTATTTTGCCACGCTTTGCCATAACCAAATTGTGTGCTTAAATGAGCCACACCATGTTGTTCTGTGGTGCTAAATTGCCCTTCACTATCTATCGCAACATTTTTCCATGCCAAATCAAAGCCCCATGACCACGGCGATTTAAATGCGGTCATTGGGTTTAAGGTATGTACCGATAAAATATCCATATCTGCAAGACGAATTTCTCCATCTTTGAACAGAAGTCCGCCATTTAAAAATAATAGTTGCGTCCCTTCTCGATAGCCTTGTAAAGGGTCAAGCCGTTGATGATATGCCACACGATAATCTAACTGGAACGCATTATCCTGCTGAATTTTTCCTGCTTGTATCGAAAAAATCCGTGCATCATGCCCTTGTGTAGGGTCATATTTTGGACGAGCCACATCAACTCGTTGTTTTTCTAAATTTAATTGACTGCGTAAGGTTAATAATTGGTGTAGTCGAGATTGAGCAAATGAAGTATCAACTTTATTTCGCACAAAACGCAAATACAAATCATCATACGCCATTTCCAATACTTGAGCCTGTTGTTGCGTTGAATAGGCATTTAACATTTGCTCAATCGATGAACTTGGTAAAGTTAAACGATGGGCAAGCTTTGCCAACGATGTGCCATGTTGTTTTTCTTGGCTCACTAACTGCGTTTCTAAGGCTGGGCGATAATGTGTCTGCTCAATCAATCCTGCTTGTTTCACCGCCTTTACCGTTTCAATCGGAATCGCCGTCATACCAAATTGCTCTTGCAACTTTAAATCTGGGCGTAATAAATCCATCAAGCCTAACAACGCATACGAACAATTTTCATCAATAAAATAATATGGAATCCGTACCTGTTTTAATTCCCAAATATGTCGCACTAATTGATGTACTTCTTCAGGTGATAAATTCAGCTGATACTCCCACAAATCACGACTTTCAAAATCCCCATATTCCTTGACTTTATGATAATATTTCATCAAGGAAAATTCAGCAGGATACACACCAGTTAAGCCCTTCCACGCATAAGAAATACTATCTTCTGGCGGAACAATCGCCGCATAATTTAACGCATACGACACCAATTCCATGGACTTACCCTGTTGTTTTGGCGGGTCAAATCGCAATAACGTATGCCCAAACATCGACCCTGGACTACCCATATAATCCGTTGCAAAAATCAACGTTGCAGTATGTGGATTAATGGTTTTAAACCAATCATCAAACTCACTACATTGCACATCGGGCAACTGCTGGATTTCTAATTGCTCAATTAACCAACGACTACGAGCAGGAAAACGACAACGAAAAGACTGATTATCTGCTTGAACAGCAAATAACGCTAAAATATCGGTTTCTAATTCTAAATCAAATTGAGTTTTTCCTTGTGGATGTAGAAAAAATCCTTCATATTCCACTTGGCTTTTCCCTTTGCCATCATCATATAACAACCGTTTCCATGTTGGATGTTGAGCCAAGTTTTGCTCTTTTGCACGTTGCAAATAGGTTGCAAATGCTTGTTGAACTGCGGATTCTGTTGATGTAGTCGATGGCGTGAATGTTGTCTCTTCGACCTGTATAATCGGTTCAACTTCAGCAAAATCCATTTGTTGTGTTGATGATGAAAACGCATTGCTGGTCATTATAAGTAACCATAACAGCACAATTCGCCAAAACCATATTTTCATCATCACCCCCAAACATCATAAAAAACAAAACCCTATGAAATCTCATAAGGTTTTGTTTTGAATTAAAATACAAACATCAAATTAGATATATGCTTTTAATACGTCATCTTGAGCCATTACATTGTGCAATGCGACTAAAACGTCAGCTGTTGTTGCATTGTTGGCATAAATTTGAGCAAAGTTTGTTTTTGCAACAGCGAAGAAATGAGCTTTATCTTCTGATTTTACATTCATCAAATCTGCTAATACAGTTAAGCTCTCACCTTGACCTACTGCCATATCACGAGCAAGTGATTCAGAGTTATGGTCAACAAATTCTGCGACTTCAACAGTAATTGCTTTGCTACCGCCTTGGCAACCTAAAGTACCAAAAGTAATACCAAATAATTGGTTCATTGATGTACCATTTGTCGTTGCAGCTAAAATTTTAGGAATTACACCACTTTTACCTTCCCATACTTGTGTA
The DNA here is from genome assembly GCA_041854545.1 of Acinetobacter sp. Taxonomy (GTDB): domain Bacteria; phylum Pseudomonadota; class Gammaproteobacteria; order Pseudomonadales; family Moraxellaceae; genus Acinetobacter. The sequence goes on from JBHACK010000117.1 coordinate 25,328, forward strand.
CCTAAACCACAACCAACATCATTATCTGCCATTGCAGCAGTAGAACCTAAAGCAATCACGCTTGCTAATACGATTTTCTTGAACATCAGAAAAACTCCATTCAATTTATTTACAATCTATACAAAAAAATATATAGACGCCTATTATCTTACATGACTTCACTTTTTTTGACAATCATCTGCATAAATAAAATGGATTTAAAAAATCGATTACTTTTAAATGAGTAATATTTAAACAATCAAAATTATACAGGTCAATAAAGATAATGATTTTTTATTAACTTTCTGTAATACTTAAATACATAAATTAACTTTTTAATAAGGTGTTTTACGATGTTTAAACGTACTTTTCTAACTATCAGTTTAAGTTTATGTATGCTCAATTCTGCGTCTGCTCACTTTGTTGAGAAACCATTACAACTCAATGCACCTGACGCATTCACGCCTATGTTTGATGACGAAGTACCTGCAACACCAAGCACCACACTCACACCATCTGCTGAAAGCAAACAACAAACCTTTAGCAAAAAAATCACAACTTCAGCACAAGACACAGCCCAAACTGAGTTAAGCGATAATACGCCTAAAAAACCAACTAAAACCAGTAAAAAAGCTCAACCAAAATCTACTACACCTGCTGAAAACAAACAACAAACCTTTAGCAAAAAAATCACATCGACAGAACAACAAGACGAACAGACACCAGCAGATTTAACCGATGATACAGCAGAACAAACTACTCAGATGGAGAAAGATGTTCAGCCAAAAACTGAATTAAAAGATAATCATGCCCCTGTTGAAACAACAAACGCAACTTCATCAGCTACAGAGAAAAGCACAACGAACAAAACCAAAACTGAAAAATCCAAACCAAAAACAAAGGCAAAAACCAAAGCTAAACAAGAAAGCTCAACGATTGAGCCAACCTTTACTTTGGAAGGCTTAAATACTGCTGAATGGTCAGAAGATTTATCAGAAAATGCCTTAAAAGCATTCACAATCAAAACCCAAGTCTTATTAGACAATGCTTACACTCCTGTTGGCGTGATTAACGGAACGCAAAATGAAAGAATGTCAAAAGCCATTCGTGCATTCCAAATCATTCATAAACTTGAAAAAACAGGCGAAATGAATCAACAAACTTGGAAAAAATTAGTCAGTGTGCAAAAAAATCAACCTGCATTTATTCAATACACATTGACACCAGCAGATACAAACAAAACCGCATATCTTGCCAGCATTCCTGAAAGTGATGAAGAAAAAGCCAAACTTAAGAGCTTAAATTACACTCATGTGACTGAAATGCTTGGAGAAAAATTCCATATTGATGAAACTTTATTAAAAGAATTAAACCCAAATGCAAAATTTGTGAAAGGCGAAAAAATCATTGTGCCGAATATCAACAACACACTTCCTGAAGATATTCAAAAGGTTATCGTCATGGTCAATGCTCAACAAATTCATTTATATAACAGTAAAAATCAAATGGTTGCGTCCTTACCTATTACGACTGACGCATCAACACCAAACCTAAGCACCAATGTGGTTGAGATTGAATCCAATCCCAAATACAAAACCTTACCAGCAGGTGTAAACTCACCGATTGGCAATGTCCGTATTGTGCTAAATCGCTTACCATATGAATTTTATGGTACCGATGAACCAACCGCTATCGCATCAGACAATGCCGTACCGCTCAATAAAAACACACACTTAAGCAACTGGGACGCAAACCGCTTAGCAAAAGCACTCAAAGCAGGAACAGAAGTCATTTTCCACAATGATAATGACTTACAATAAGGCATTTTAGCCACAAAAAAATACATCTCGTTTTTGGCGAGATGTATTTTTTATTCGCTAAGGAAAATCTGAAATTATTCAGCACTTGCCTTACGAGCTGGTAATTTTTCACGAATACGTGCAGCTTTACCAGACAAGTCACGA
>JBHACK010000118.1:0-3120 GCA_041854545.1 Acinetobacter sp.
CGTGCAGAATATTTATTGGAACGTGTGGGATTGGCTCATCGCATGACCCATCAATCAGGTGAGTTGTCGGGCGGTGAACGTCAGCGAGTGGCATTAGCACGAGCCTTAGCAGGGCAACCGAAAGTGATTTTGGCAGATGAACCAACAGGAAATTTAGACCGTAAAACTGCAATGGATATTTTCCAATTACTTTCTGAACTCAAGCAAGAGTTTAACATGGCAATGTTAATCGTTACCCATGATGAAGTATTAGCAAAATCAGCCGACCGTATTTTACAAATGCAAGATGGTTCGTGGTTAGCATAAACATTGATAAAATAACATGATGATGTAAAGGCAATATATGTGGAAGGGAATTTTATTGGCTTGGATAATCGGCATAGCCTTCATGGGAGATACATCATCATTTTTAAATATATCATCAACGGTAATTTATACTTATTTTGCGATAAGTTTAATTATTTTTGCATTTAGTTATTTTATTCAATCAACAGTTTATCGCCGTATTCTTTTAGGATTTATTTTATTTCCCTTTGCAATTTTAGCAGGGCAATATTATGCAAATCAGCAATTAGAACAACGTTTGCCTTTAAGAGAAACTCAAGCCAAATCTGCCAGTATTATTGTTTATATTTCACATTTAAATCAATTAACTCCTGCATCTATTCAACAAAAAGCCAAGATATTATCTGGTTATCATGTTTTAAAAAAAGCCAATGAGCCGATTTATTGGTTATTGCGTAGTCCAATTTCACAAAAAATGCTCACTTCAACATTGGCAAAAGAAGATACTAGCGATAAAATTAATATAGAATCTTCATCTGAAACTATATCTAAAACCATATCTGAAGCTACATCAGCGTCTAAAAAATTTTCTTTTAAATCAGAGAAAAAACAACTTGAACCCTTACAATTAGGGCAATATTATCGTTTAACAGGCTCAATTCGTCCGAATCATAGTTATGCGAATCAAGGCGGTTTTGATAGTGAACAATGGATGTTACAACAAAATTTGATGGCTGGATTTACCATTAAAACGATTGAGCCATTAAGTATAGAACAGGTGAAACAATTAGGATTTACTGCTCATCTGCAACAGCAACAAAAATGGTCGGCTCGGTTTTTATTAAAGATTGAACAGATACGTTTAAATATCCGTCATTTTATTTTAAATAAACCTTTAGAGAATAAAGGCTTGATTTTAGCCTTATTAACAGGTGATAAAAGTTTATTATATGATGAAACGGAAGATAAATTTCAACGTTTTGGAATTAGTCATTTATTGGCAATATCGGGCCCCCATGTGTTGATTTTGGCGAGCATGGTAACGGCTGTTATGTATTATTTATTGAATCGTTATCGTGTACAAGTTTATTTAAAAATTCCACGTCCATATTTATTGGCGATTCCATTTTTTCTCTGTGTATTATTTTATACGGCATTTGTTGGTTTTGAAATTCCTGCTGTTCGTACTTTATTAATGTCAAGTATTATGCTTGTATTATTATTGTGTCATCGGCAGTTAAATGCGTTTTCAATTTTAATTTTAAGTGCCAGTTTATTATTATGGATTGACCCTTTTAGTATTTTATCGGCATCTTTTTGGTTATCATTTGGGGCATCATTTATTTTATTAAGGATTTATCAAAGTATTGAGCAAGATAAACCGTTATTAAGTGAAGAACAATTAGCAATACAAACATGGCAAGAAAAAGCAAAACTTGGCTTTTTTATTTTAGTCGAGTCGCAATGGAAAGTGTTTCTTGCATTATTTCCGATGGTGATGATTTTCTTTCAAAAAGTGTCTTGGTTTTCACCGATTGTTAATTTAATTGCGATTCCTGTTTTAGGGGTTGTGATTGTGCCTTTAAATATTTTAGCGGTACTATGTTATTTTATTTCGGAGCAGTTAGGGTATTTTATTTGGTGGTGCGTTGATATTTTATTGTCAGGTTTTGATGGTATTTTACAGCTTTTGGATTTTATTTTACCTATTCAGTTAATTCCCCTTGCTTTTACACCTATGATGATTATTGTCATCAGTATGGCGGTGATTTTATTGTTTTTACCTAAAGGGATTTTGCCTAAAACGTGGGCAGTCCTTGCGATGGTGGCTCTTGTAATGAGCAGTCAATTTTCGGTTTCTACCTTTAAATTGAGCGTGTTAGATGTTGGTCAAGGGCAATCCATTTTAATTCAAGCAGGAAAACAGCAATTATTGGTGGATACAGGTGGATATTATGATGAAGAGCGGTTTAGTATTGGGCAAAATGTGGTGTTACCGTTTTTATTAACGCAAGGGGTTCGTCAGTTAGATAGTGTGTTACTGTCGCATTTAGACCATGACCATAGTGGGGCATTGCCATATTTAGCCAAAGATATGCCGATTAAACAGTTAATCAGTAATGAATTGCTTGCTGTTGATGATATGGCGATGTTAAAAAGTCGTGCAAATCCGCAACCTTTACCAACAAAATTATGTCATGCAGGGCAATCGTGGGCATTAAGTCCTGATGTTTTGGTACAAGTGCTTTCTCCTGAACAAGGTGTGGCAGTTGAACAGATTCAACAAAATCGGAATGAGTTTTCTTGTGTGTTGTATGTGTCGTTAAAATCTCCTGCAAAGTATCAGCATTTCTTGATTATGGGCGATGCTGGTTGGGAAACGGAACGGCGATTGATTGAGCAGTATCCAAACTTAAAAGTAGATGTGTTAATTTTAGGGCATCATGGCAGTAAACACAGTACATCAGCCGAATTTTTAGACCATTATCGTCCAAAATTAGCCATCGCATCTGCAGGGTTTAATAATCGTTATCATCACCCACATCAAGACGTGGTGAATTTGTTGCAACAACGTCAAATTCCGTTATGGACTACCATTGAGCAAGGAACGATTGATTTTACCTTAAATGCTCAAGGGCAAATGGACATTTCCAGTTATCGTCAATCAAAAATGTGGTTAAATCGTGCAAATACGTTAAAGACAGAGTAAAAACAAGGTATAATGCCATTCATTTAAATCGTAGAAGTGTATGAAGATGAAACTTTCAGCAAAACAACAGCAACTTTTTGCTCAAGCCAATAAACATATTCCGGGTGGGGTAAACTCGCCTGTGC
>JBHACK010000119.1:0-8192 GCA_041854545.1 Acinetobacter sp.
AGAAAAAACCTATCATCATGATAGTTTTGTAAGAAATGTTGAATGTTCCAGCGTTAATAAAGTCGCTTTATGTTGAAGTCCACCGCCAAATCCCACTAGTTTTCCATTTTTTCCAATCACACGATGGCAAGGAATGATAATGGCAATCGGATTTTGTCCATTTGCTGTTCCTACCGCACGCACCGCTTTTGGTCGTCCAATCTGTTGAGCAATGTCTTGATAACTGCGAGTTTCGCCATACGGAATGGTTGCTAAGGCAGACCAAACATCACGCTGAAAGGCTGTACCTTGTACCACCAGTGGTAAATCAAATATTTTTCTAGTACCTTGAAAATATTCTAAAAGTTGTTGAGCCGTCGCTTGTAAAATCTCATGTTTGGGATTTCGTACAGGCTGTAGCGATGTGAGCGATGCAATCTGTTCTTGTTGCCACACTACACCCAATAAGGCGTGGTCATTTGCAATCAGTTGCAAACGACCGACTGGTGAATCAAGTTCAGTACAATAACTTTTGGTCATCAATTAAACCATCACTTGATTGACTTTAGCAAGTTCTGCACGCATTTGGTCAATCACCGCTTTATAATCAGGTTTACCAAAAATAGCTGACCCTGCCACAAACATATCCGCCCCTGCTTCCGCAATCGCACGGATATTGTCAGGCGTTACACCGCCATCAACTTCTAAGCGAATATCTAAACCACTTTTATCAATAATTTTGCGTGCTTGTTTTAATTTTTCTAAGGTCGTTGGAATAAATTTTTGTCCGCCAAACCCAGGGTTTACACTCATCAATAAGATTTGGTCAACTTTATCTAAGACATAATCTAAATAATGTAATGGTGTGGCTGGATTAAATACTAAACCTGCTTTTGCTCCGCCAGATTTAATTAATTGTAAAGAGCGGTCAATATGCTGACTGGCTTCAGGGTGAAAGGTAATAATATCTGCCCCTGCTTCTAAAAAATCACCAATAATTCTATCAACAGGGGAGACCATTAAATGCACATCAATCGGTGCTTTAATGCCATAATTTTTTAATGCTTTACATACCCCTGCACCAAAAGTTAAGTTTGGTACATAATGATTATCCATTACATCAAAATGAACCACATCTGCCCCTGCGTTTAACACACGTTCTACATCTTCGCCTAAACGAGCAAAATCAGCAGAGAGAATTGAGGGAGCAATTAAATAAGGTTGAGTCATAGCGCACCAAAGAATCATTAAAATCGCTGTATTATAGCAAAAATCAACATCAGCATGATGTTTCATTTTGCTATTTTGTCTATTTTTAGCCTAATGGGTAATAGGGTTGCGTGGGGTTGTTGGCAACAGGTCAAGGGTTGGCGTTGTAGTTTCGCTATTGCTTGGTTTGGCAATGGTTGTCGATGTGGTTGGTGGAAATAATTTTTGTTCCAACTGTGGCAACATAAATTCCATATTTTTCCCTAAAGACCATTGTGGTTCAGATGGAGGAAATCCTTGTACAGATTCCCATTGAGCAACCGTACGTTGAGCCTGCATAAAGGCAGATTTCAGGGAGCGATGTTCACGCATTGCTTGGTCAAATAACGCCCGACCAAAATAGGTATAATCCATTTCATGCCCACAACCAAATGAATCACGGTCAGCCGATGATGCGGTAATTACCAAAGTATCAGGAGATTGTAGAGCAGGAATAAAACTACCTGAACGACACGCAGAAATCACAATCACACGCCAACGAATACCTGCTTTATCTAAGGCTTGACGTAACCAAACAGGGTCGATATTTTCAAAGTTTAAGGGAGCATTTTCCATTAAAAACGCATTTTCACTACCATGTGATGTCATATATAAAAACAGTACATCACTATCACGGTTCATTTGTTTACCGATATGTTGTAAGGCAAGTTCAATACTGCTTTTACTGGCAAATGGAATGTCTAATGCTGTTTCTGGGTTATTAATTAAACTAATCGAACGTCCCGCCGTGTTAAAACGAGTGTCAAATAATTCACGAATCCGTGTAATTTCTGACATAAAGACATTTTGATACGATGTACCTGCAACACCCATAAAGTACCAATGGCTTTCATTAAAATCGCCTGCTTGAATTTTTTGCAAAGCGTCTGTTAAAGCTTTGGGTTGAGCATAGAATATCTGTTCAGAAAGCGTTGGGGGAACTTCTTCAATTTTCCAAATTTGTTGATTACGGCTTGAAAATTGCCAAATCACCAAAATCAGTAAAACTGCAACAAACACCGTAATGCGATATTTCCATTTCCATTGAAGTGTGCGAGAAATAATCCATACAATCGCAAAACTTTGCCACACAAATAAACAAGTAAAAATAACGGGAATATAGGAGTAGAACAGCGTTGGTACAAGATGAATTTGGTCAAGTAACTGTACGCCAATTTGAATGGACATCACCAAACTATCTAGCACAAGCCACAAGACAGTAACGATTAAACTGTAGGATTTTTCATCATATTTTTGGTCAAGTACAATCCCTGAAACTAAAACTAATAATGGATAAATAATATAATTAATTAAACCTTGTAAATTAAATTCACCCACACCTTGCGTGGTCAGCCAACCAAATAAAATATTTAATCCAAGAGCAAGCATTCCCCAAAAGAAACATTGCCATAAAGACGGCTGTACTAAGCTTAAGGCTCGCCGTGAGCCAATAAATAACCATAACCCTGCACAAAAATTCTGTTTTAGGTGATAAAAAAAACCTGTGGTAGGCTGAACATCAGTGTTTGTCATTGTTAAAATACATCATTGTAAATCAATAGCAATTACAAGAAATTAGAAAACGATACCTAGTGATATGGTGTGAAAAAATCAACCATTTCATTTATTATATATTATGCGATTGTTGCAATCATTTAGCAAGATATTTTTCAAAATGCTAGGATTTTGTATTGATTTGAAAATAAATGTATCTGTAAAAAAGGGTTGATGAAAATTACTGCTCTGTTTTGTAGTTGTCTTGTCAAAAAATAGGCTAAAATACAGGGGAATTAATGAAAGTTTTTTAATATTCAGCTATTATAGGCATTCACTTAATCTAATCTGTTCACAACAACTTTTGTAATGACTGACAAAGAGCCATTTGAATATTATTTTAATTAAACATAAATCAAAGGTACGCTGTCTATCATTGTATAAGATAGGAATTTCATGATGAAAAATTTTAAAATCGCACTTGCTCAATTTTCACCCTATACAGGCAATCTTGTAGCAAATACACAAAAAATGATTGAACAAGCCAATATGGCAAAGCAAAATGGGGCAAATATCATTGTATTTCCTGAGCTGTCATTAGTTGGCTATCCTGCCGAAGATTTATTTTTACGTCCAAGTTTAAAAGCAAAAACACAACACGCATTTCAACAACTTGCCGAAGTTCAAGACATTGTTTTAGTTTTTGGTTTTGTCCATCAAAATGACCAAGGTCAGCGTTTTAACGCATCTGCTGTGATGAAAGATGGTCAAATTTTAGGAATTTATTGCAAACAAAATTTACCAAATTATAGTATTTTTGATGAACAACGTTATTTTGAAGAAGGACAACAACACCTTGTTTTTGATTATTTAGGGCATCGTTTTGGGGTACTTATTTGTGAAGATGTGTGGAATTTATCAACCGTTCAACAACTGGCACAACTGAATGTTCAAAGTTTGTTAGTCCTAAACGCATCACCTTATGAAGTGGGCAAGCCACAACATCGTGTACAAACATTAAGCGAGTTATCTCGTCAAATGAACATGAATTTGATTTATGTCAATCATGTTGGGGGACAAGATGATTTTGTGTTTGATGGTTCAAGTTTTGTTAGTACGGTAGAAGGAAAAGTGGTATTACAAGCCCCAAGTTTCCAAGAAGGCTTATTCTACTGTGAATATCAAGATGAACAAAAAAGTTATCAACTTGCTGAAATTACACCAACTTTAGACGCAATTCCTGAAATTTATCAAGCCTTAGTGATGGCAACTCGAGATTATGTCCAACGTTCAGGCTTTAATGGCGTTATTTTAGGTTTATCTGGTGGTATTGATTCTGCATTAACCTTAGCGATTGCCGTCGATGCCTTAGGAGCGGATAAAGTTCAAGCGGTGATGATGCCATATCTTTATACAGCTCAAATGAGCGTGGAAGATGCACGAGAGCAGGCTCAACGTTTAGGCGTAACTTTTGGGATTGCGGAAATTCACCCAATCGTCAATAGCTTTATGCAAACTTTATATCCATTCTTTGGCGAAACGACACCAGACGCAACCGAAGAAAATTTACAAGCTCGTGCACGTGGCACTGTGTTGATGGGCTTATCTAACAAATTTGGTAATTTAGTGCTTTCAACAGGCAATAAATCAGAAATTGCGGTTGGTTACTGCACATTATATGGTGATATGGTGGGCGGTTTTGCGGTATTAAAAGATGTGTATAAGAGCATTGTGTTTGAATTAGCAAAATATCGTAATAGCATTGCAGATACGCCAATCATTCCTGAACGTGTGATTACTCGTCCGCCTTCAGCAGAATTACGTCCAGACCAAAAAGACCAAGATTCTTTACCACCGTATGATATTTTAGACAGTATTTTATATGCTTATGTTGAAGAAGAGCAGAGCCTTGATGAAATTGTCCAAAAAGGCTTTGATAAAGATGTGGTACAACACGTTTTACAGTTGGTTGACCGTAACGAATATAAACGCCGTCAAGGTGCGATTGGCCCACGCATTAGCTCTCGTGCATTTGGACGTGAACGCCGTATGCCGATTGTCAATGGTTGGAAAATGTAATTTTTCTCCATAATCAATGCACAATGTCCCCTAAAGATGTGTTTCTTTAGGGGATTTTTTACAAGATAAAATAGAGTATGAGTGTTCTGTTTGGTACACTTATATAATGTTCCAATTTAATAGGTGATGATGATGAAAAAATCTTCTTGTTTATTGTTTGTTTTAAGTTTAGCCTTTGTTCAATCTGCTATGGCGAAACCATCTGTCTATGTAGGGGTCAATGTACCTTTGCCTGTTGTGCAACAAACGACCGTTACCCAAACTATTCAACATTTACCTGCATCGGCAGGAGTGATTCAACAAACCACAACAACCACTCGACCAACAACAAACAGCCGTCCAGCAGAATTTAACCGTTTTTCAATGCCTAAAACAGCAGATTATCGCCCAGCCTATCGACAAGATGTGGTGCGTACCGTTCCTGTTGTCTATACCACGCCAACGGTGATTTATCAAACTGTCCCTAATAATTACTGTTATTCATCTTACCCACAAACGGTTTATACCACAACAACGCCTGCAAATACGGTGATTTATTCCACAACATCAAATACCGTTCCACAAGGTTCAGTCAATGTGAGTTTTCAAATCGGGGATAGCTTACCTGCTCAATATCGCCAAATTAATTATTGGGTAAATGATTGGCAATCTTACCAATTAACTGCACCGCCAACAGGACATTTATGGGTCAATATTGGCGGACGATTTATGTTAGTAAATCAGCCTAATTATGTTGTTGTTAAAATTCAATGAGATGATGGAGCATATTCAATTAAAATTGGTCGTCTGCCTACCGTTTGATGTTGTAAAATCACTTGGCTACTGTTTAACTGTTGCACAATCTGTGCGGTAACTTGATTTGCCATTTGCATATCATGCTGGTGAATGCGTGGGTCATTTTCGTGGAATAAATAGGCACGCAATAAACGTTCAGCGTGCATTCCTTTACGACAAAAATGCAACACTCCTGCATGATGTTCATCAAACAATGTGCCAACCGCCGTGCGTTCAGCCAATGCAATGCCCAATGCTCCATCTTCACCGCCTAAGCGTTTAAATAAGTCATGTTGTGGAAAACCACCACACGCCAAAAAAATACTGCGTCTAAAAATGGTATTACCGCCAACTGTCATTTGTACAATGTCCCATGCTTTGGCAAATAAGCTATGTTCTGCATAAATCTTATCTAAATCAACAGGTACTAAACGTAAACGCAATAAACTTAATTCAGGCAAAAAATGAAAAACATCAGGAACGGGGTCAAGGGCGTGGGCTTGATAGGCATCATCTGCATCTAAAAAAGCAATTAAATCCGCTTGGCTGTGTAATGCTCCCCAGTTTCGAGCCGTTGCCACGCCACTATTTTCCGCAAGGCGAAGTAGTTTGATTTTATGGGGAAATTGTTGTTGTAATTGTTGCATGATAAGCCAAGTATTATCCGTTGAGGCATCATCAACCAAATAAATCCATTGACTTGCGTTTTGCTGAACCGCACTTGTAACGGCTCGTTGTAAAGTCGTACTGGCATTATAACACGGAATAATAATATCAAGAGAAAGACGAGACATAATAGAAATCAAGGCAATAATAATTTATCTATTGTAACGACAAAGCAAAATCAGGAAAAGAGCGAATTTGTTTAAGAAAATACTCATATTTTTACGCCTATTGCAATAAAAAAATGATGGTAAATAACAATGAAGAAACATGAAAATACAGCGGATAACCCGTGCAAAAAAATGAAAAATATGCTATACTAAGCTACATTATGGATTTTCTCACTTATTTATTGACCAAGTGAGATAATAATAATCTAACCAAATGTATAAGTTATGCTAAAACAGTTTAGGAGCGTCTATGTCCTATCAAACATCTCATTATTTTGACCCAACTGCGTTGCTTATGATCAAAGCGGAAGTTGATCAATCAATATCAGCGGTTGAATCGACAGTTAATGCTTTGGTAGAAGACCAGACACTTCCGTTTGCGATTGATGATGCCTTGCATCAAATTGAACAATGTGGTCGAGTATTGGCATTAATTGATTTACCTGATGTTGGTAAAGTCGCTCAATACTGTGCAGAACTTATGCGTAAAATTATGCAAAATCCTTCAAACTTAAATGCTTTTGAAATTGAGGCATTGAGTGAAGGAACGACCATGCTCAAACGCTACTTAGAATTTGCAAGTTTGCGTGAAATCAACGTGCCATCTATCTTATTAGATAGCGTCAATCGTTTGGAATTAGCATTAGGCAAACCATTAACGCATGATGGAGCAGAGTTAGCACAATGCTTTACCAATGGTAGTGTTCCAACCTTCCAATTACCAGCGGTTGAAACGGTTGAGCGTTCAGCATACGTTCATCAATTATATAAATTAAGTTTAAATCATTTATTACAACATAAAAGAACCAAAACAGATTTTAAAGCCTTAAAATTAGTGGGTACATATCTTGTAAACTTAGCACAAGGTCAAGCAAGTGAACAATATTGGGGTTTAGTCAATTTGGCATTAACCCATTTAGATGCAGTCAATTTAACAGATGCACGTTTACGCACGTTAGTCAGAGTTGAACAACACATCGGACAATTCCTAGAATCGGCTGAATCATTCCGTCCAAGTTTAAACCATGTTGCTGATGTTTTAGCTCTTTGCGTTATTCAAGATTCAGAACTCGCTGAAAGCATTCGTGAACAACTCAATATCCAAAATTATTGTTTAACCAATTCTCAACAACAAACCTTATTACAACAATTTTATGCACCAAGTGATGAAACCATTCGTGAAGTATGTAACTTGTTGCGTGATGAAATTAATGACATTCGCCGTGAAGTTGAATACAACTACCAAAATCTTTCGGTTGAACAACTTCAAGAATTACAACATAAATTATATTCTGTTGCGTATGTCATGAAGGTGTTAAACCTTGAAGATATTTACGAATTATTAAGAAATCAAGCCCATGCGTTAATTGGTGTAGAGGCAAGTACACAAAGTGAGCTTTTTGCTCAAAATATGATGAATAGCGTATTGTCTGCAACCAATGCTTTAGGCGTGTTAGAACGTCAATATATTTCAAATCGTTTACAACTTGGTGTATTTAATACAGAAATCGTATTAGACCAAGTGGAAAAAGCACACGAATCCTTATTAAATGAAAGTAAACATGATATTATTGCGGTAAATCAACAGTTTATGGATTATGTGCGTGAACCACAAACCGAGAAATTATCTGAAATTATTGATAAATTAGTCGAGTTATCAGGTGCAGCATTATTCTTAGGACAAGAAAAAGTGCAACACGCTTTAATGAACTGTGCTAAATTTATCCGTCTTAATATTGAAACCAATATGCCATTAGATGCAAAACAAATCAATTTGATTTTAAA
>JBHACK010000120.1:0-7351 GCA_041854545.1 Acinetobacter sp.
AATAAAAATACCTTTCAAGATAAACATCAACATCATGGACATCACCATGATCATTATCATCACCATAGCCATTTACCACAAAACCAAAAAATATTACTGGCAAGTTTTATTTTAATTAGTGGTTTTATGTTGGTCGAATTTGTCGGCGGATATTTAACCAAAAGTTTAGCGTTAATCTCTGATGCAGGGCATATGCTTAGCGATTCCGTATCCTTGGGAATTGCACTATTAGCGGTGATTATGGCTCAAAAACCACGCACAATTCAGCGAAGTTTTGGCTATTTACGCTTTGAAATTTTGGCAGCAACCTTAAATGGTTTAACATTAATTGGCATTTCACTGTATATTCTCTATGAAGCGTTTCACCGTTTAAATACACCACAAGAAATTAATGTGGGCGGTATGATGATGATTAGTATTATCGGCTTGCTGATTAATATTATCGTTGCAGTGATGATGTTTAAAGGCAGTGATACTGAAAACGATTTAAATATGCGTGGTGCATTTTTACACGTGATTGCAGATTTATTAGGTTCACTTGGAGCAATTATTGCAGGTGTTTGTATTTATTTCTTTGCGTGGACGTGGGCAGATAGTGTTGCCAGTATTATTATTGCGATTTTAGTATTATCTAGTGGCTTTCAGATTTTTTAAACAATCTTGCCATATTTTATTACAAGGTACACCTGAACAATTTGATTTAAATAAAATTGAACAGGATATTTTAAACGATACACGCATTATTAAAATCCAAGATGTTCATTTATGGACACTTAATAGCACTAATTATGTTTTTACTTGTCATGTGCAAATCCAACAGGATTTAAACCTAAACGATAGCCAAGAAATTTTACATAATATTGAGCATTATTTACATGATATTGGCATTGAACACGCAACCATTCAAATCGAAACTGCTGATAAAGCCTTCCGTTTCTAAGTCATGAAGATTAGGGCATCAAATAGGGTGCCCTAAAAAATCCCTTTTTCATTCAATCGGCATATGTTAAAATATGCCGTTATTTTTTGAATTTTTACATATTGGAGTACTCTGCAATGGCAGGTCATTCAAAATGGGCAAATATTAAGCATCGTAAAGCAAAACAAGATGCCAGCCGTGGTAAAATTTTTACCAAATATATCCGTGAAATTGTAACTGCTGCAAAATTAGGCGGTAGCGACCCTGCAAGCAACCCACGTTTGCGTGCAGTTGTGGAAAAAGCACTTTCTGTGAATATGACACGTGATACGATTAATCGTGCAATTCAACGTGGGGCAGGCGGTGAAGATAACGAAGATTTAAAAGAAGTAACCTATGAAGGCTATGGCGTAGGCGGTGTGGCGGTATTGGTTGAAACCATGACCGATAATTTAAACCGTACTGTACCAGATGTACGTCATTGTTTTACCAAAACTAATGGTAATTTAGGTACAGCAGGTTCTGTGGCATATTTATTTACTAAGCGTGGCGAAATTTCATTTGAAGATGTAAGCTTAGAAGATAAAATCATGGAAGTTGCGTTAGAAGCAGGTGCAGATGACATCGAAGTGGAAGAAGATGGCATTTTAGTCATTACATCGCCAGAAAGTTTTGGTGATGTACAAGATGCTTTAACGCAAGCAGGTTTAAAATCTGATAATGCTGAAGTAGTAATGCACCCATCAACCAAAGCAGAAATTACCGACATTGACCAAGCAAAACAAATTATGAAAATGATTGATATGCTTGAAGATTTAGACGATGTACAAAACGTTTATACCAATGTTGAATTTTCAGAAGATGTATTGGCTCAATTAGACGCTTAATCCTATTTTGATAAGAGAAGAGATGTTCTGGCGATGGTTAGAACATCTTTTTTATGCCTTTTTGAATATTCTCTAAACAGTTGATTCAATTCTATTAAAAATCGATAGAAAAGACTTGAAATACACCCATGTTTCCGCTATTATACGCCACATGGAAGCGTGGCAGAGCGGTTTAATGCACCGGTCTTGAAAACCGACGAGGGTTCACGCCCTCCGTGAGTTCGAATCTCACCGCTTCCGCCAAATTCTAAAATCCAATCTTAATGATTGGATTTTTTATTATCTGTCATTTATATCTTTTTTTAATGTTGGTTTTTGTTGTTTAACATCAATCTACACCAATCATTCTAAGAACCTGTTCACAATTCATTATACTTTAGTATTTTTGTAGCATCTTTACCCAAAGATGAACAAGAAAAAAGCATTGCCTTTGATATACGCTAATAACTTGAAAATTACCACAAACTCTCCCAATATTAAAATAATTTACAAAAAACATAATCTATTGATATAATTAAGAAATTAGAGAGTTAATGTACTCATTTTTGTCTAGCGACTGTATTAAATTTCTACTGGTGTAGATATATCTCATTTGAACTATAGACCAAGAAAAGTACTAGGCTTTAAAACACCACTTGAGGTAAAATGTAATTTTAGATACATTAACCCACTAATAGCCAATACAGGAGTACTCCATGCTTAACGAAAATTTTTATGTGTTTAAAGCACCTTTAACATTTGACCCTAGCGAAAGCACCTCTTATTGTAATGACCTTCGTAAGATGTTAAGAGCATTGCCTGAAAACACAGAGCCTGACCCAATTTTTGATATTATGAATGACACCCTAAAACAATGGGTGGAAGAAGAATCCAAACAAACAATCAAAGATGATGACGTTATCTATAAATATGAACGAGAAGAAATTTATGATGGCAAAGCCACCAGCACTCGTCCTTATTATTATTTAGAATGGGAACCTGAAATCAATCTTGAGGCGTGGTATTTACTGATGATAAACACCGCCAATCAACATGGCTATACCGTCTATTCAGATATCGATGAGCGATTTTATTTCCCTGATGGCACAAGTTTCCCCAAAGATGGTCGCAAGCGTCTTGAAGCGGCACTAAGATTGCAACAAGAGCGTATCACCCAAGGCTATGAAACTGTACTAAAAATTATGCAAGAAGAAGCGGACAATCCACCAGATGAAACGCGTATGAGCAAGCATTTAAAAAATCTTCATAGCAGGGTGATAATTTTTAATGCCATTTTACAGCATTGTTTGGAAAAACATGGTATTCAAGCGACATTCAAAAGCCAAAAAGGAGAAATGTTTATAATAACTTGTAGCCGAGAAGATGGCACCAGATTTGCTTTATGGTGGGAAGTGCTTGGTGCTGTGGCGACATTTTACATTAGTGAATTTGCTTATAGGATTATTTTTCCTCTTACCAAACACCCAAAGACCAAAGAAGCAGTGCTATCTCAAGAGTTATGGGATAGAGCAGCTAAAGAAGGTTTAATCTGGTATGAAGATAGCGACTTTCGGACATTTTACTATGAGCAGCATCGCAAAGATTCGCTTGATGACAAAGCTATTTGGTTTGAATCCTATCAGGTCTATAAAGCTCAAAATACCACCAATACAGTCACAGCACTACATCATAGATTAGCTCAACAAATTGACGATTTTGTGCAAAATGCCTATCAATATGGCAGTACATATGACTTTATTGATGCCTTCTATCAAGAAACACATCCACTGCATTTTTATTTTTGGTCAGCACGCACACGCACTTCGATTGGTGATATTTTAGATATTGCCACTATCATATTATTGGCAGACTATGTTAAACACCCCAAACTACAAGAGATGCTAAGAAAACAAGCATTACGTGTGGCGAAAATCGATCCAGAGTCTTTTTTAAGTCTTTCTCCACATGAAATAAGATATGTGTGTTTGCATGAGTATCGCAAGTATATCGCAAAATATGCTCCAGACTGCCAGATTCCAGATTATCAAAACTCAGGCGATTAACAGTTGTCATCAGACAGCACAATGATAGGTTGGGTAGTAGGGCGTGTGATAGATTATACGTTTTAAATCTTGCTTTTTAAGCGTCAAAAACTTGTTTAATAGAATCATAATCAATCTGCATTTTTCCTTAAAAGCTAGCAATTTATCTTATTTTTGCCTAAAAAATTAATCGTGAATAGGTTCTAAAATAAACATAAACCGATATTGTTGCCAATATCGGTTTTGTTTTAAGATAAGCTGATGTTAAACATCAATTTTGCTTAATACATAATCTAAATCTTTATCGCCACGTCCTGATAAATTGACTAAGATTTTATGTTCAGGGCTTAATTTTTTTGCTTCACGAATCGCAAAAGCAACCGCATGCGAGCTTTCAAGTGCAGGGATAATACCTTCCATACGAGAAAGCAACATAAACGCATCTAAACATTCTTGGTCGGTTGCAGACTCATATTCTGCCACACCACTATCACGCAAATGGCAATGTTGAGGGCCTACCCCAGGGTAATCTAAGCCTGATGCAATCGAATGCACAGGAGCAGGTTCGCCATTTTCATCTAATAAGACATAGCATTTAAAGCCTTGAATTTCGCCTTTTACGCCTTTGGTTAAGGTCGCCGCATGACGATAATGGCTATCTAAGCCTTCACCAGCGGGTTCAACGCCTACTTTACGCACATCTTTATCATCTAAGAAAGCATTAAATAAGCCTAATGCGTTTGAGCCACCCCCAACACAAGCAGTAATTACATCAGGTAAGCCCCCTGTTAATTCTTGGAATTGACGGCGTGCTTCATGTCCAACTATCGATTGGAAATAGGCGACCATTTCAGGATAAGGAGCAGACCCTACAACGGAACCAATCGCAAAAATACTGTCATCTAATTGGGTTAAGTAGGATTCAAAGGCACTATCGACCGCTTCTTTTAGTGTGCCTGCACCACGTTCTACAGGCACAAGTGTTGCACCTAAAATTTTCATACGAGAAACGTTTGGATGTTCTTTGGCAATGTCCACAACGCCCATGTGAATTTCACATTCTAAGCCAAGTAGGGCAGATGCTGTGGCTAAGGCAACGCCGTGTTGTCCTGCTCCTGTTTCTGCAATCACTTTCTTTTTGCCTAGTCGTTTGGCAAGTAAAACTTCGCCTAAACAATGGTTAATTTTGTGTGAGCCTGTGTGGTTTAAATCTTCACGTTTTAAGTAAATTTGGGCTCCGCCTAAATGGGCAGATAAGCGTTTTGCATGATAAATCGGACTTGGACGACCGACATAATGTAGTTGTAAGGCTTGGATTTCATTTAAAAAGTTTTCATCAGCAATCATGGCTTTAAAGCCATTTTCAATTTCTTGCATGGCTTTGGCGAGTGCTGGGTGTCCGATTTTTCCGCCAAATTCACCAAATAAGCCATCTTGGTCAGGTTGAACCAGTGCATTTAAGCCGTAAAGTTGTGTCATGGTGATACTCATTGATTGAAATTAAGATTTTGATATTCTAGGCTAAGCATTTGTAAAGTGTAAAGTAATATTATTATTTTGTGATGGTGCTTATTTTTTTAGTAAATAGTGAAAAGCGATTATTTAACGTTAGTTCGGCATAAAATTAAGTTCAATAAATTGATTTTATTAAAAATTAATTTTCTCATGAGTTGAGTTAAAGCACAAAACCAAATATTTTCCAAATATTGTTTTAAATCCGTTGGGTTTCGCTATCGCTCAACATCAACCTACCCAATATAATTTGAATTTTAAATTGGAATAAATGGGATATTTTAAACCTAACTCACGTTATTTAGGGAAAATGGTTATTTTTTTAAAGATTTTATGTGCTTGAGATATTCACCCTTGAAGTAAAGTTTGTTATTCTGTAGAGCTTATGTGCTGTTACCCACAGTGCATTTTTCATTTACTCATTTTTGTAATGCAATCGTTATCTATCAGGTGAATGATTGTATGGGTAAATACTGCATGGTGTTAAAGTTGAAGGGCATCTTTAAATCATTGTGTGTTATTTTAAAATTTTCTTAGCTTAAGGTGTATAAAATGAGTGAAATGGACACTGTACAAACTCCCGTAAACTCAAAAGCTCGGGTTTTAACCGCATCGATGGTGGGAACAACCATTGAGTTTTATGATTTCTATATTTATGCAACGGCTGCGGTGATTGTGTTTCCGCAATTATTTTTCCCTGCTGGAAATCCGCAAACCGCTGTCTTGCAATCGTTAGCGACCTTTGCGATTGCCTTTTTGGCTCGTCCATTAGGTTCGGCATTATTTGGGCATTTTGGCGACCGTATTGGGCGTAAAGCAACCTTAGTCGCTGCATTATTGACCATGGGACTTTCAACGGTTGCCATTGGTTTGTTGCCAACTTATCATGATATTGGGATTACTGCAGCGGTATTGTTGGCATTATGTCGTTTAGGGCAAGGGATTGGTCTAGGGGGCGAATGGAGTGGGGCTGTCTTGCTTGCCACAGAAAATGCTCCTGAAGGTAAACGTGCATGGTATGGTATGTTCCCGCAACTGGGAGCTCCATTTGGTTTAATCCTAGCCAATGGTTCGTTTTTGTTGCTTGGTTCAGTAATGAGTGATGAGCAATTTTTGGCATGGGGCTGGCGTATTCCATTTTTAGCAAGTGCGTTATTGGTGATTGTTGGTTTATATATTCGTTTAAAATTGCATGAAACGCCTGCATTCCAAAAAGTTTTGGATAAGCAAGAAGAAAAGCATGTGCCTTTTGCAACTGTATTCCGTCATCATTTTCCAATGTTAATCTTAGGTACGATTGCAGCAGTCTGTACCTTTGCGGTGTTTTATTTAACGACGGTTTTCTCGCTCAACTGGGGAACCAAAATGTTAGGCTATAGCCGTGAAGATTTCTTGAAAATGGTTACGCTTGCAACCTTGTCATTTGCCTTGTTTATTCCGTTGTCTGCGGTGTTGGCTGAAAAATTTGGTCGCCGTGCAACGTCAATTTTGGTGTGTGCATCGTGTGCGGTGTTTGGCTTGTTCTTTGCAGATTTGTTAGGTTCAGGAAATCCAACGGTTGTATTTATTTTCTTGTGCATTGGTTTGGGCTTAATGGGCATGACCTATGGCCCAATCGGTACCATTTTGTCTGAATTATTCCCAACTTCTGTACGTTATACCGGTTCGGCTTTAACCTTTAATTTAGCAGGGATTTTAGGTGCATCATTTGCACCGCTCATTGCAACAGAATTGGCGACTAAATATGGTTTATCTGCCGTTGGTTATTATTTATCAGCAGTATCAATTTTATCCTTGATTGCCTTTTTGTTGATTAAAGAAACCAAACATATTGATGTGAATAATCAAATCTAAATGCGATGAGATGAAAAATAGGGAAGTGATTCCCTATTTTTTATTGCTCTGATGTTCACCATTTTACAACGAAAAAAGCCTAAAAAAAGAAAGATTAGCCATGAAAATCCATAGGAATTTAACGAAACTCGCATTATACTTAGTGATATTGTAAAACA
>JBHACK010000121.1:0-12239 GCA_041854545.1 Acinetobacter sp.
GTCAAGCTCATCTTCAGTCATAGCAGCTGGTAGAAATTGTGATAATACCGCAATTTCAGCTTGTTCTTTTTCCGCAAGTTCAAGTCGCCCTGCCCCTTCAAAGGCTTTGACCGACTCTTTACGTTGTTTGATTTGTTTTTCAATAACCGCTAAAACTTGGCTGTCGTCAAGTTCAATGCGTTCATCGACTTCGATTTGTTTAATTGCTGCTTGTAAGCTACGAATAACCGTTACCGTTGCCATTTCTTTGGCACGCATTGCAGTTTTTAACGTTTCCGTAATTTGCTCTTTTAAGGTACTCATAGCTTACTCCACTGCCTACAAATTAGTATAAGCGAACTGTACGAACTGACTCACGAGCCAATTTCTTTTGGTAACGTTTTACAGCAGCTGCTTTTTTACGTTTACGCTCTTGAGTTGGTTTTTCATAAAATTCACGTTTACGAACGTCTGCTAATACACCTGCTTTTTCGCAAGAACGTTTGAAACGACGGATTGCTACGTCTACTGGTTCGCCTTCTTTCAATTTAACTTGTGGCATAAAAATACTCTTTTAACAAAAAGTTTATGGATACATCGAGTACACCCATTGCACCCGACAAAGTGATAAGTTGGCATTTTATCCGATATTATGGCGAGTTTCAAGTAGTTTATGCACAGGATTATGCTTAAATCTCAACCAAAGCAATAAATTCAAAGGCAGGCTCTTCATAAGGATGGGCTTGCATTAAGGCGTGTTTGACGGCTTGAGCATATTGTTCGGGAACAATCGTTTCCACTCGCCATTCTTCTAATTGTTCTAACTGCCCAACTTGTCCAATAAACGGTTGAGCATTGGACATCGGTTGGAATTGTCCAATGCCTTTGACTTGCCATGCACAACATTGATAATCACCAATTCCCCCAGCACCTGCTTGGAAAATTGCCGTTTTAGTTGATTCTAAATGCGTTTCAGGGACATAGTAAATCAATTTAAGCATGGCATTGTCCTAATGCTAACGACGTGGTCGCTCTTGTTCTAATTTGCGTAATTTAAAGTCAAAAAAGAATGGTGCAAAAGGTAATAATGATGCTACTAAACCCATTAAAAAGATAGAAAGCGACCATTTTTTTTGTTGGCACACCACAAATAGTACCACAAGAAAGACTAAAAATAAGACACCATGTGCCATACCAGCGTATGGAACTAATACAGGATTATTCCATACATATTTTAATGGCATGGCAATGCCTAATAGGAATAAAAACGAGATGCCTTCTAAAATACTAATGATGCGTAAGGCTTTAACATTCATATAAATTACTCACGTTAAGGGGTACGCCATAGTATAGCGAATTTTATCACTAAATAAAATGATTCTCGTTTAGAACCTGTTCACAATTAATTATGCGTTCATATTTTTGTAGAATATTTCATTCAAAATAACGGCTTTTTTGCCAAAAATGGCTAAATCTTGCTTTTCTGCGTCAAAAACTTGCTTGATAGAATGACTATCAACCTGCGTTTTTTCCTTGAAAAGCTAGCGATTTATCTCATTTTTGCCTAAAAAAATTAATCACGAACAGGTTCTAGGAATGTTTATCTTCTGGATAAACAGTGCGTATCGCTCGGTTGTCTGAATGCTCTACTTCAGGGGTGTCTAGTTTTGGAATTAATACCCACAATACTAAATAAACCACTATCCCCGGAAATGCGACACTAAAAATTGAAGTTAATACAAAGATGATACGCACAAGTGTGACGTCCCATCCAAAACGTTCTGCAATTCCGCCCATAACGCCTGCAATCATGCGATTGCGTGATGAACGGTGTAAACCTATTTTTGCCATGACTTTCTCCAATTATGCTGTTATTCTCTTTGTATATTAAGGGAATTCAATTTTTTTTAAAGCCTATTTCCCTGCATAATCGTTGTTTTTTGTTATTTTCCTGTATCTCCTGCATTTTATGCGGTGAAAGTTACACTTTATTGCGATTCTTTGTTAAAATATGAGCTTTGTTGATTGATAATTAGGAAGAAATTTCATGCTTTCTCGGGTTGTTCGCCAAATTTTACAAGCAACGGTATATGATGTTGCCATTGAAACACCATTAGAACCTGCTCCACGCATAAGTCAGCGTTTAAATAATGAAATTCGTTTTAAACGTGAAGATTTACAACCTGTATTTTCATTTAAATTGCGTGGTGCATATAACCGTATTAGCCAATTACCTAAAGAACAGTTACAACGTGGGGTTATTTGTGCATCAGCAGGGAATCATGCTCAAGGGGTCGCACTTTCAGGGAAAACTTTAGGCATTAATGCCATCATCGTCATGCCAACTACAACCCCTGAAATTAAAGTACAAGCGGTTAAAAATTTAGGCGGACAAGTTGTGTTACACGGCGATAGTTTTGATGTTGCCAATCGTTATGCGAAACAACGTGCCGAAGAAGAAGGTTTAGTATTTATTCCGCCTTATGATGATGAATTGGTCATTGCAGGTCAAGGCACGATTGCCAATGAAATTTTACGTCAATGGCGAGATGTGGAATATGTGTTTGTGGCTGTAGGCGGTGGTGGATTAATCGCTGGTGTTGCCGCTTATTTGGGCGATGTTGCCCCACACGTCAAAGTGGTTGGCGTGGAATATAATGAATCGGCGTGTTTAAAAGAAGCATTGGCACATGGTGAACGTGTGATTTTACCGCACGTTGGTTTATTTGCTGATGGCACGGCGGTGGCTCAAATTGGTGAATTGCCATTTCAATTATTACAACAACAAAAATCTGATGGTTCAGGCATGATTATTGAACCTGAAATTGTCTTGGTTGATACCGATGAGATTTGTGCAGCTATTAAAGATACGTTTGATGAAAATCGTAGTATTGTTGAGCCATCAGGAGCTATGGCATTAGCAGGCATTAAAAAATACGTTGAGCAACATGGCATTGAACAGAAAAAAATTGTGTCGATTGTCTGCGGTGCAAATATGAATTTTGACCGTTTGCGTTATATTGCAGAACGGACTGAATTAGGGGAACGTAAAGAAGCGATTTATGCCATTACTCTACCTGAGAAAAAAGGTTCATTCTTAGAGTTTTGTCGTGCATTACAAGGGCGGAATATTACCGAATTTAATTATCGTGCTAATGGTAGTGATGTCGCTCATATTTTTGTTGGTATTAGTTTAAAAACAGGGCAAAAAGAACGTCAAGAGATTTATCAATTATTATCACAACATTATCAGGTTGATGATTTATCTGATGATGAAGTGGCTAAATTACATATTCGTTATTTAATTGGTGGACACGCAAATTTTGCCAATGAGCGATTATTCCGTGTAGAATTTCCTGAGCGTCCGGGGGCATTACTGACCTTTTTAGAGCGTTTGGGCCCGAAAAATAATATTAGTTTATTCCATTATCGTAATCACGGTGCTGCCGAAGGGCGTGTATTGGTTGGATTGCAATCGGAAGAAGCGAATCCAAATGCGTTAATTGAAAGTTTGGAAAATATTCATTATCCTTATGAAGAAATTAGCGATAATATTGGTTATGCTCGTTTTTTAAAATAATGTATGATTGTTTTTAAATAGCATATTTAAGGGTGAATGATTTCACCCTTATTTTTTCTCTGTAATTTTAATAAAAAAGACTTGCATAGCCTATATATCTCGCTACAATAATTCATCTTTTTCTCGTTCTTGGTGATTTTATCTCCCATGTTTGATTTTTTTAAACGTATTGGTTTAGTCGGACGTATTGTGTTCGCAATCGTGTTAGGCGGTGTGGTTGGATATGCCATGCCATCTGTTGCACAATATTTTAGTTTATTTGGTGATTTATTTATTAAAGCCTTATTGTCGGTTGCACCGATTTTGGTTTTTATTTTAGTGATGTCATCAATTGCCAATTTCCAAGTCAGCACGCAACAAGGGGGCAATAAATTAAAGCCGTTGTTGGTGATGTATGTGATTGGTATGCTGTTAGCATCTGGTCTAGCTGTTGCTGGTAGCTTAATGTTCCCAAGTACCTTATTGTTAGATATTCCGCCTGAAGCAGGTAAACAAGCACCTGATAGCGTGATTACCGTTTTGAAAAACTTAGTTTTAAGTTTCTTTATGAACCCTGTAACCGCATTACATGAAGCCAAGTTTATTGGGATTTTAGTGTGGGCGGTCGTGTTAGGTTTAGGCTTGCGTCATGCGTCAGATACAACAAAGCAAGTACTTACAGATGTATCGAATGCGGTCAATTATGTGATTCGTTTAGTAATTCAACTCGCACCTTTAGGGATTTTTGGTTTAGTTACCGTAACGGTTGCTGAAACTGGCATGGAAAGTTTAGCTAAATATGCTCATTTATTAGCAGTATTATTAGGCTGTATGTTGTTGGTTGCATTTGTGGTTAATCCACTGATGGTTGCGTTGGTTACACGACAAAATCCATTTCCTTTGGTGATGGTGTGCTTAAGAGAAAGTGCGATTACTGCATTCTTTACTCGCAGTTCGGCAGCAAATATTCCTGTAAACCTTGCATTAGCCAAACGTTTGGGCGTAAATGATACACTAGCTGGGGTCGCAATTCCACTTGGTGCAGCCATTAATATGTCAGGTGCAGCGATTACCATTGCCGTCTTGACCTTGGCGGCAGTACATACCTTAGGCATTCAAACAGATTTAAGCACCATGTTGATTTTATCTGTTGTTGCAACGGTTTCTGCGTGTGGTGCGTCAGGGGTTGCAGGCGGGTCATTATTATTGATTCCAGTCGCTTGTAGTTTATTTGGTATTCCATCAGAAGTTGCGATGCAAGTGGTTGCAATTGGTGTATTAATTAGCGTTTTACAAGATTCTGCAGAAACTGCTCTCAACTCTTCAACAGACGTGCTTTTTACGGTTGCGATTGACCAAAGCCCATATTTTAATAAATCCAATGCTGAACAGGGATAATGTTATCTCTAAGCCAAAAAGAAAAAACGCACTTTGTGCGTTTTTCTTTGCTCGTTATTTGAGTTTCAATAACGATTATGCTTCAACTGCATCTTTCAAGCTTTTTCCTGCTTTAAATGCTGGAACTTTGGTTGCAGGAATAGTCAATGGCTCTTTAGTTTTTGGATTAAAGCCTTGACGCTCTGCACGGTCTTTTACGCTGAAAGTACCAAAACCAACCAATGTAACACTCTCACCTTTTGCTAATGCGTCTGAAATTGATGCAACAGTTGCATCTAATGCACGACCTGCATCTGCTTTAGTAAGTCCACTTTTTTCTGCGATAGCATCAATAAGTTCTGATTTGTTCATAGAACGAATCTCCTAATTTGTGTGTTAAAAATTCACCTATCGGAATGATTGGCGAATGCTAGTGCATTTATATCAAAGGCATATAGCAAAAGGCAAGTATCATGTCTTTATTTTTCATAAAAAAAATAGGGTTTTCTGATGAAATAGATTATTTTTCAACCCAAATGTAACAGATAGATGTTTTTTTATACTTTTATTCACTAACAAATTCTCTTTATCATCTTATTTATCTTTCAAACTGTTTTTGCTTATTTTTTAACCATAAACACCCATAAGGGCTAGTCAAATGTGATAGATTAATTTATCTTAGCAGTTTGTGCGTTTAATTCGTATTTTTGTTCAATAGTTGATGGTATTATGACCCAATCCAGTTACAATAAACAATTTGCCATGTTGCAAAATTTAATCATGATTTTACTTGAAACGGGATTTTCGTTTTTATTGCGTAAAGACCCGATTTTGCAAATGCAGGCACAAGCGTTAATTGAACAAAATGCCATCATTAAAATTAACAGCTATTTTCCATTTTTTGACTTGTATCTACAATTTACTGCGGAAGGTGTCCTGTTTGATACCACAGCACCCATCAAACAACCCGATGTTGAATTTCGCACAACCTTAGGTGAATTATTTAAAATTTTATTTTCAGGGCATGTGCGTAGCTTAAAAAGCATGAAAGCCAAAGGTAATGTTGAAATCCAACATCAATTTCAAGATTTACTGCTACTCTGCACCTTACCCAACGTGCTAAAAGAGTTTCCCCAATGGTTCGCTGAAATGCCCGAACCAGAACAACGAACCGCATCTGAACAACGCATTGCCCCATTATTAGAATCATATAATTATCAACGTGAACAAATTGCTCAATTAAGACTGCAATTAAAACAAGAAAAATACGCAAAACAACAGGCACACAAACAAACGCGTTTATATAAATTTGGCTTTTTCTTAATGTTGATTTTATGGTTAGTGATGACAGGCTTATATTTTTATCCTTTTATCTTTTCTACAAACTGAACTTTATGGTACAATGTGAAAGATGAATAATTCTTATTTAATATCTCGTTTAAAATTAATCAATTTTCCCATAAAATAAACTTGACTAATTTAGTCAGAATTAATACAATAGCGTCATCTCAGTTAGTTTGAGTCTTAAAATCATGCGTCTGACTACTCGTGGTCGTTATGCGGTTACCGCATTACTTGATTTAGCTCTACAGCCAGCAGAACAAACGATAACGCTCGCCGAAATAGCTGCCCGCCAATCGATTTCTGTTGCCTATTTAGAGCAATTATTTGCAAAATTAAAACGTCAATCACTTGTTGCCAGTGTACGCGGTGCAAATGGTGGTTATTACCTTGCACGTCCAGCCGATGAAATTACAGTTTTAGAAATTATTGAAGCGGTCAATGAAACGGTTGATGCAACACGTTGTGACCATCAAGGAAACTGTCAAGATGGTGCAATGTGCTTAACCCATGATTTATGGCAAGATTTATCACGTTATATTTCTGATTATTTAGCAAAAATTACCTTAAGTGATTTGCTCAATAAAGATAATGTGCAAACTGTTGCCTTACGTCAGCAAAATGTTGCCAGCGTTGAGTTAGCTGTTTAATTCAACATTGGTCAAATGATAAAAATTTGCATATTTAAGCCATTAAATATGCACACTTGAAAATGATTAGGTATATTTATAATGAATCGTCCCATTTACCTTGATTATGCAGCAACAACACCTGTAGACCCACAAGTGGCAGAACGTATGATGGCGTGCTTAACCTTTGATGGCACGTTTGGTAATCCTGCATCACGTTCACACGCCTATGGTTGGCAAGCAGAAGAAAAAGTTGAATATGCACGTGAACAAGTCGCAACCTTAATTAATGCTGACCCACGTGAAATTGTCTGGACATCTGGGGCGACTGAATCGAATAACCTTGCATTAAAAGGCATTGCACAATTTTATAGTTCTCGTGGTAAACACATCATCACCAGTAAAATTGAACATAAATCCATTTTAGATGTTACTCGTGAATTAGAAGAACAAGGTTTTGAAATTACTTACCTTGAACCTGAAGAAAAAACAGGTTTAATTACCGCAGAAATGGTCAAAAATGCTTTACGTCCAGATACCATTTTAGTTTCATTGATGATGGTCAATAATGAAATTGGTACAGTAACCGATGTTCAAGCGATTGGTGAACTCACCCGTGCCAATAAAACCTTCTTCCATGTAGATGCTGCACAAGCTGCTGGAAAAGTTGCCATTGATTTATCTCAATTAAAAGTGGATTTGATGAGCTTTTCTGGGCATAAAGTCTATGGGCCAAAAGGCATTGGGGCATTATTTGTTCGCCGTAATCCACGTGTTCGCTTAAAAGCTCAAATTCATGGCGGTGGTCATGAGCGTGGTATGCGTTCTGGTACTTTAGCAACCCATCAAATCGTTGGTATGGGCGAAGCCTTTGAATTAGCAGGTAAAAACTTAGAAGCTGAACAACAACACTTGCGTGTCTTGCGTGATAAATTATGGAATGGCTTACAAGATTTAGAGCAAGTGTTCTTAAATGGACACCCAGAACATAATGTTGCCAACTATCTCAATGTAAGTTTTAACTTTGTAGAAGGCGAATCCTTGATGATGGCACTCAAAGATGTTGCGGTCTCAAGTGGTTCAGCGTGTACATCGGCAACCTTAGAACCATCTTATGTGTTGCGCGCTTTAGGTTTGTCTGATGAATTAGCACACAGCTCAATCCGTTTTAGCTTTGGTAAATACACAACAGAAGCCGATATTGACCACGTTATTGCTATCACCAAAACTGCTGTTGAAAAATTGCGTGATTTATCACCACTTTGGGATATGTACAAAGAAGGTATCGATTTATCAACCGTTGAGTGGCAAGAACACTAATCCGAAATACGGGGCTATCTGCCCCATTTAAAACACCAAACAACAACAAGCTGACCCCAGTAGGAGAAGCAACATGGCATATTCAGATAAAGTTATCGACCATTATGAAAACCCACGCAATGTAGGCGTATTAGATAAAAATGCAGACAATGTAGGCACAGGTATGGTTGGAGCCCCAGCGTGTGGCGATGTAATGCGTTTACAAATTCAAGTTAATGATGATGGCATTATTGAAGAAGCACGTTTCAAAACTTATGGTTGTGGTTCTGCAATCGCATCAAGTTCTTTAGTAACAGAATGGTTAAAAGGCAAAACCTTAGATGAAGCCCAAGCCATTAAAAACATTGATATTGCTAATGAACTTGCTTTACCACCAGTAAAAGTGCATTGCTCTGTTTTAGCAGAAGATGCCATCAAAGCGGCGATTGATGATTATCGCAATAAGCAACAAAAAGCCTAATTGCCATTTGTTTGAGTTTAACGGTATAATAAAGATATATTTTAAATACATCTTTTCGTTAAACTCAACTCTACTTTACAGGGTACCTTATGATTTATCTTACTGAAAATGCATCGAATCATGTGCGTGATTTCCTTATCAATCGTGGTAAAGGGGAAGGCATTCGTGTAGGCATTAAAACATCGGGCTGTTCTGGTTTAGCCTATGTACTTGAGTTTGTGGACGAAATTGACCCATATGACCAAGTGTTTGAGCAAAATGGGGTGAAGGTCTTTGTTGACCCAAAAAGTTTAGTTTATCTCAATGGTTTAGAGATGGACTATGTTAAAAATGGGCTAAATGAAGGCTTTGAGTTTAATAATCCAAATAAAAAAGGCGAATGCGGTTGTGGCGAATCCTTTACCGTTTAATGGCGTGTGATGAATCCATGATTCATCACCCCTACTGCCTATTCAATTTATATCTTTATACCTATGAATCATTTCCAACTATTTAACCTACCTACCCAACTTGATATTGACCTTTCTGCATTAAAAGCTCAATTTTTACAATTACAACAACAGTATCACCCTGATAAAGCGGAAGATAAAGACCTTGCCTTGATTAAATCTAGTGAAATTAATCATGCGTATCAAACCTTATTGCATATCGATAGCCGTGCAGGTTATTTATTAGCCTTAGAAAAACAAGACCATCAACTTGATTTATCGATTAATGATTTTGAATTTTTACAATCTGCCTTAGAAATTCGTGAACAGCTTGACGAAGCGACAACCAGCGAACAATTAAAATCTTTAAAAGCTGAAGTTCAACAATGGCTGAATGGTTTAGCCAATGAGTTTAAAATAGATTTTGCGGAACAAGATTGGGCAGAAGCTCGTGATACCGTCCGCAAGTTACGTTTTTTTCAAAAAGTCTTAATTGACATTGACCTTGCAGAAGACCGTTTACTTGACCAAGAATTTGATTTAGATGATGATTTAGACGATTTTTAATTGAGATTCATCGGCATTATTGCTTGTTTTTCTGCTCATCGTCCCCATAATATATAGATAGTTTCGCACCCACAAGAGATTTTTATGGCTTTATTACAAATTGCTGAACCCAATCAATCCACTGCCCCACATCAACATCGTATTGCCATTGGTATTGATTTAGGCACAACACATTCTTTGGTTGCCACGGTTCGTTCAGGAAAAGTGAAGGTTTTGCCTGATGAGCAAGGGAAAGTCTTATTGCCATCGATTGTGCATTATGCGGAACATGAACAACATTATGGCGAATCTGCCAAAGCCTTTATTACCCAAGACCCTAAAAATACAATCGTTTCGGTCAAACGTTTTATGGGGCGTTCTAAAGCAGATATTAAATTTCAGCACCCCTATCAACTTTCAGGTGCGGATAATGAAATGCCTGCATTTGAAACGGCATCAGGACGTAAAACACCTGTTGAAATTTCCGCTGATATTTTAACGCAACTCAAATTGCGTGCGGAAGCCAGTTTACAACAACCGATTAATGGTGCGGTGATTACTGTTCCTGCTTATTTTGATGAAGCTCAACGCCAAGCCACTCGAGATGCTGCTCAATTAGCAGGCTTAAAGGTATTGCGTTTATTAAATGAACCAACCGCAGCCGCCGTTGCATATGGTTTAGATAAAGAACAACTAGACGAACCGCAACATTATGTGATTTATGATTTAGGGGGCGGAACGTTTGATGTTTCTATCTTACGCTTTAGTCAAGGGGTATTTGAAGTTTTAGCAACAGGCGGTCATACGGCTTTAGGGGGCGATGATTTAGACCGTTTAATCGTCAAATGGGCAAAACAACAACTGAATATTGAACAGTTAGATGACCAAACCCATGCTCATTTTATGGTGATGGCTCGTCAAGTCAAAGAACAATTATCTGAACAAGAAACTGCTATTTTTCAAACAGATACGGCTCAATTCACATTAGACCGTGCAACCTTTGAACAGATTATTCAACCTGCATTAGATAAAACTATTCAAGTGTGTAAACGTGTTATGCGTGATGCAAAACTTGAATTAACAGAACTTCAACAAGTGGTTTTGGTTGGCGGTTCGACACGTTCCTATGCGGTTCGTCAAGCCGTAGAGCAATTTTTCCAACGCTCTGCCCTTTGCACCATCAATCCTGATGAAGTGGTCGCAATCGGTGCATCGATGACTGCTGACCAATTAATCGGTAATCGTCCTGATGGCTCATTATTACTCGATGTTACGCCTTTATCACTTGGTTTAGAAACTATGGGCGGATTGGTAGAACGCTTAATTTCTCGTAATACCGCAATTCCTGTTGCACGTCGCCAAGAATTTACCACATATCAAGATGGTCAAACCGCAATGTTGATTCATATCGTACAAGGCGAACGTGATTTAGTAGAACATTGCCGTTCTTTGGGACGTTTTGTGTTGCGTGGTATTCCGCCAATGACCGCAGGACAAGCCCGCATTGAAGTTACTTTCCAAGTTGATGCAGATGGTTTATTAACCGTTTCTGCGAAAGAAACAACTTCAGGGGTACACGCTGAAATTGACATTAAACCATCTTATGGCTTATCAGCTCAAGATACGGAACGTTTACTGATTGATGGATTTACCCACGCCGAAGAAGATAAGCATTTGCGTGCTTTACATGAAACGAAAATTGAAGCACAACGTGAACTTGAAGCCTTATCTCAAGCCTTAATGGTCGATAAACAATTACTCTCTACAGAGCAATTACAACAACTTACAACCGCTCAAGCCCATTTAGAAACGCAATTAACAACAGATGATTTACCTGCGATTGAACAAGCAGTTGAATCACTGAAAGCAATTAGCGATGTGTTTGCAGGGTTACGCATGAATCAACATATTAACAATGCCTTAAAAGGCACAACCTTAGACGATTGGTCAAAATAAAATAGGTCAGCCCGTATGCCAAAAATTAAAGTTCTTCCACATGCTCAATATTGCCCAGACGGTGCAGAATTTGACGTTGAGCAAAATGCCAATTTATGCGAAAGTTTATTGGAAAATGGCATTAAAATCGAACATGCCTGCGATTGTTCATGTGCGTGTACAACGTGTCATGTTGTAGTGCGTAAAGGGTTTGATTCACTTGAAGAAATGAGTGATATTGAAGCAGATTTACTTGACCGTGCATGGGGCTTAGAACCTGATTCTCGTTTATCGTGTCAAGTCAAAGTGGTCAATGAAGATTTGGAAATTGAAATTCCGAAATATACCATTAATCACGCATCAGAAAATCATTAGAACCTGTTCACGATTAATTTTTTTAGGCAAAAATGAGATAAATCGCTAGCTTTTCAAGGAAAAAACGCAGGTTGATAGTCATTCTATCAAGCAAGTTTTTGACGAAGAAAAGCAAGATTTAGCCATTTTTGGCAAAAAAGCAATGATTTTTAATAAAATATTCTACAAAAACACCAAAGCATAATTAATTGTGAACAGGTTCTTAAATAAAATTGCTCCAAGATTGGAGCTTTTTTATTAACGTTATGATTCCTTGTGAAGTTTCACTTCTTATTATCATAAACGGAAAC
>JBHACK010000122.1:0-8111 GCA_041854545.1 Acinetobacter sp.
AACTATAAACAATTTGCGATTGCCAAGGGATATAATCTTCCGTATCATCTTGAATTAATAATGCTTTTATTTCATCATCTTGACAGTTTAATAATTTTTTATTGGTATTGGTTTCCCCTGAACCTGACCAAGGATACATCATTTCTGTTTCCGTTACGCCACAACGTTTAAATAATTCTGTTGTATCAATGGTTGCTTGATAATCATCTCCATATTGGCGTTCACCTTTTTTGATTGGATACATAAAAGTGCGAACGTGAATGCTTGGTTGAATTAATTTCCCATTAACCCACACTTTAAAACTTTTAATTAACGCATCAGTATCTGCAAAATTATTGTCCATATCTGCATCAATTTTTGGTAATGGAAATAAAATCGTTTCATTGATTGTTTGATTTGATAAATTTTTAAACTGATAATTCACTCGAATTTTATCTTTGCTGATAAATAAATCTTCGCTGTGCATACTAATCTGTTTATTTTTTAGATAATGAATCCCCCCAGTTGCCACATACCCCGTACTATCATTGGCATATACCAAAGAGCCACAAAATAAACTTGCAAAAATTAAAGATAATTTAAATTTCATCATCATTTCTCACTTTATCAGCAGATGATTTTATTATAATTCGTTTACATCTAAAAAACGAGATTTATTTTTCTGATTCAACCTGATAATATGACGAATAAAAAAATAAATGTATTCAAATGTTGGGTTTCGCTATCGCTCAACTCCAACCTACCTATATTATTCAACCAAATGATACTCGATTGAGATGATTGTAATCTGCCACATCATCACTTATAATAGCCCAACCGAGAGATGTTGCACCAAAGTTCCTTCCTTTTTTGACTTTGTTAGGCTCGGATTAGAGCATCATATTGAATATAAAACATTCAACTTGTTCTATAGAACCTGTTCATGATTAATTTTTTTGGGCAAAAATGAGATAAATCGCCAGCTTTTCAAGGAAAAAATGCAGGTTGATAGTCATTCTATCAAGCAAGTTTTTGACGAAGAAAAGCAAGATTTAGCCATTTTTGACAAAAAAGCAATGATTTTGAATGAAATATTCTACAAAAATATGAAAGCATAATTAATTGTGAACAGGTTCTAATAATAACGACATCTATATCATCACCATCAAGGGCTATTTCTAAAAAAATATGATGATATAGACTCTTGATTTTATTTGTAAATTTTTTGGAATTTTAAACATGACAGTTGATTATAAAGTCGCCGACATTAACCTTGCCGATTTCGGTCGTAAAGAAATTAAACTTGCTGAAGCTGAAATGCCTGCATTAATGGGCTTGCGTAAACGTTATTCTGCAAGCAAACCTTTAGCAGGTGCAAAAATTTTAGGCTGTATCCACATGACTATTCAAACCGCTGTTTTAATTGAAACTTTGGTTGAATTAGGGGCGGAAGTTCGTTGGACATCATGTAACATCTTCTCAACACAAGACCACGCTGCCGCTGCGATTGCAAAACGTGGGATTGCTGTTTTTGCATGGAAAGGTGAAACAGAAGAAGAATATGTATGGTGTTTAGAGCAACAAATCCATAAAGATGGACAGTTGTGGGACGCCAACATGATTTTAGACGATGGCGGTGATTTAACTGCTTTGGTGCATGAAAAATATCCACAACTTTTAGAGCGTATTCACGGCGTAACAGAAGAAACCACCACAGGCGTGGCTCGTTTATTAGAAATGTTAAAAGCAGGTACACTTAAAGTTCCAGCAATTAACGTCAATGATTCGGTTACAAAATCAAAAAATGATAATAAATATGGTTGCCGTCATAGTTTAAATGATGCGATTAAACGTGCAACAGACATGCTTTTATCAGGTCGCCGTGCCTTAGTGATTGGTTATGGAGATGTGGGCAAAGGTTCTGCTCAATCATTACGTCAAGAAGGCATGATTGTGCGTGTAACAGAAATTGACCCAATTTGTGCAATGCAAGCGTGCATGGACGGTTATGAAGTTGTTTCACCATATAAAAATGGTATTCAAACTGGTAAAAAAGAAGATTTAAACCTTGATTTATTACAAAATACCGATTTAATTGTAACCACAACAGGGAATTATCATGTTTGTGATGCCTTGATGTTGGACAATTTAAAAGCAGGTGCGGTGGTTTGTAACATCGGACATTTTGATACAGAAATCGATACCAACTATTTACGTCAATATCGTTGGGAAGAAGTCAAACCACAAGTTCACCAAGTGTATCGTTCAAATGATGAAAATGATTATTTAATTTTATTATCTGAAGGTCGTTTGGTGAATTTAGGTAATGCAACAGGACACCCTTCTCGTGTTATGGATGGTTCATTTGCGAACCAAGTATTAGGTCAAATGCACTTATTTGCTGAAAAATTTGCGGACTTACCTGCAGATAAAAAAGCCGAGAATGTTTATGTAAAAGTACTACCGAAAAAATTAGACGAAGAAGTAGCGGCTGCAATGGTACTTGGTTTTGGCGGTGTTTTAACTCAACTGACACAAGAACAAGCAGATTACTTAGGTGTGCCAGTTGAAGGCCCATTTAAGGCAGATGCGTATAAATACTAATCATTTTTGTGATTCTGATAGGTATTATCTCAATGGATAATACCTATCAAATAAAAAATGAAAATAAGGACGAACCCATGACTCAAGCACATTTAACCCGTTTAAATCAAATTGAACAATTACTTGGTGAATTAAAACACGATTTAACCAAGCAAACAAAACCAACTTCCCCTGCTCCATCATCAAAAAAAATTCCATTTTCATTTGAATTTTTCCCACCAAAAACTGAAGTCGGCATGGAAAAAATTCAAGTCGTTCATCAGGAATTACAGCAACTAAATCCTGAATTTTTCTCCATTACCTATGGTGCAGGCGGTTCAACTCGTGAACGTACCTTACATACTATCGATTTATTGCACGGTAAAGGTACACCTGTTGCACCCCATTTATCTTGCATTGGTGATGATAAAGCTCGTATCGCTGAATTATTAGAGATTTATCAAGCCAAAGGGATTAATCGCCTTGTGGCATTGCGTGGCGATTTACCTTCTGGTCAAGTGGGCTTAGGTGAATTACCGTATGCACGAGATTTAGTGGTATTTATTCGTGAACATTCAGGCAAACATTTCCACATTGAAGTGGCTGCTTATCCTGAAATGCACCCACAGGCTGAGAGTTTTGATGCAGATATTCATCATTTTATTGAAAAAGTAAAAGCAGGAGCAAATTCTGCCATTACACAATTTTTCTTTAATCCTGATGCGTATTTTTATTTTGTGGAACGCTTGCAAAAACAAGGGATTGATATTCCTGTGGTCGCAGGCATTATGCCGATTACCAATGCTAGCAACTTAATTCGTTTTGCGGACGGTACTGGGGCAGAAATTCCACGTTGGATTCGTAAGCAATTACAAGCCTATGGCGATGATAGCAAAAGCATTCAAGCCTTTGGTCATGAAGTCGTGGTGAAATTATGTGAACGTTTGATTGCAGGCGGTGTTCCAAGTTTACACTTCTACTCGATGAATCATACCGAACCAACACGCCAATTAGTGTTAGATTTAGGTTTAGTTTAAACAGAAAGGCTTGTTAGATGATAACAAGCCTTTATTCAATAATATACTGATTTAATTGATGTTGTTGCATATATTGATTTAACCACACATCATAATCATCAGGTAAATCTGCACTATATCCCTTTTGCCAATAGTGTTCCCCATAGCATAATATCATTGCCCAATGATAGACTTCTTCATGGCAAAGCATCATCACGGTATAGTAATTTAAATGTTTCAGATGACATAATGTTGAATACTTAATCAGTATTTCTGCATCATGTTCCGTATATTTGAAATAATGTATCAATATTCCTTTGAGTAAACTTAACCATGTATGGCGATGAAAAATCAGTTTATTCTTTCCCTGCTCATCATAAAATATCATATTATCAACCGCTATATGATTCATTTGATTAACCATAAAAATGCTTTGAAAACCTGCCTAATCTCTTCCTTGAGATTAAGCAATTTAACTTTAGTTGTGATGTTTAAAGTATTGAATTAATTCATTTTGAGCATTATGGATTTGTTGTTCTTCCACATTTGCCACACGTTGCCAACAACCATCACTCTGTAAAATCCAAGCACGTTGATTGTCTTGTAAATAATTTAATAAACCATATTGATAAATCTGTTTCTTCAATTTTTCATCTTCAATCGGGAAACACACTTCAACACGATTAAATAAATTACGATTCATCCAATCGGCACTTGAGCAATAAATCTTCGTGTCGCCATTATTATGGAAATAATACACACGAGTATGCTCTAAAAATCTATCTACAATCGAGCGTACTCGGATATTTTCCGATAAGCCAACCACATTTGGACGTAAACAGCAAATTGAACGAATAATTAAATCAATTTGTACACCTGCTTGTGATGCCTCATATAATTTATTAATTAACTGTGGTTCAGTTAAGGCATTGACCTTAATAATAATTTTAGCATCTTTACCAGCTTTGGCAAAATTAATTTCATTTTCAATATATTGCATTAACTGGTGATGTAAGGTAAATGGAGCGTGCAATAATTTTTGCATTTTCGGCATTTTACCCATACCAGTCAATTCTTGGAAGACACGGTGAACATCTTCACATAAAGCTTTATCGGTTGTCAGTAAACCATAATCAGTATAAATTCGTGCATTCCCTGCATGATAATTTCCTGTGCCTAAATGCACATAACGCACTAATTTATTATGTTCACGGCGAACCACTAAAATCATTTTAGCGTGTGTTTTATAGCCCACAATGCCATACACCACAACTGCCCCTGCCTCTTGCAATACATTCGCAACCGCAAT
This sequence comes from Acinetobacter sp., assembly GCA_041854545.1. Lineage (GTDB taxonomy): Bacteria > Pseudomonadota > Gammaproteobacteria > Pseudomonadales > Moraxellaceae > Acinetobacter. The sequence goes on from JBHACK010000122.1 coordinate 4,888, forward strand.
ATTTGATTCTTCATCAAAACGAGCTCTTAACTCAATCACCGCTGTTACTTCTTTTCCATTGCGAGCCGCCTCTGCCAAAACCTGCACAATTTCCGAATCTGCACCACTACGATATAAGGTTTGTTTAATCGCTAACACTTGTGGGTCGTGTGCTGCCTCTCGCAATAAATTAATCACAGGAGCAAAGGATTCAAATGGATGATGTAATAAAATATCTTTCTTTTTAATCGCATCAAACATACTGCCTGATTTACGGAATGGTTTAGGCATAATTGGTGTATGCAATTCATAACGCAAATGCGGACGATTAAAATTTGACACCAAACGAGCCAAATTTACCGGTCCATCAACCTTATATAATTGCTCTTCAGTCAAATCAAATTCATCCAATAAATAATGATAAATTTCTTGCGGACAATTATCCGTTACTTCTAAGCGTACCGCACGCCCAAAACGACGAGAATTTAACCCACCTTTTAATGCTTTTGCTAAATCATCTACATCTTCGGTTAAAGTCAAATCGGCATTGCGTGTTACACGGAATTGATAACAGCCTGTCGCCTCCATTCCGGGGAATAAATCGGAAACGTGTTCATGAATAATTGCTGAAAGCATCACATATTGTTCTTTGCCTTCACTTAAACTGTCAGGTAAACGAACAACTCGTGGCAATGAACGGGGTGCAGGCACAACCGCTAACTCAATTTGACGACCAAACGCATCTTTACCTTGTAAGGTTACAATAAAGTTTAAACTTTTATTGACTAACCGTGGAAATGGATGTGCAGGGTCTAAACTAATTGGTGTTAAAACAGGAGCGACTTGCTCTTGGAAATATTTTTTAACCCACTCGGATTGAGCCTCATTTAACTCATTACGTCTTAAAAAATAAATCTCTTCCTCACGCAATTTCGGTAAGATTTCTTCATTTAAAATGCGATATTGACGAGTAATAGCACGGTGAGCCGTTTCGGAAATTTGTTCTAACACTTGTTTAGGCGTTAAACCATCAGGGGTACGGCTTTGATTATCTAAATACAGTTGCTCTAACATTCCCGCAACACGAATCTCAAAAAATTCGTCCATATTACGAGAAAAAATCAGTAAGAAGTTTAAACGTTCAATTAAAGGATGCTGTGGGTCAACCGCCTGCTCTAACACTCGCAAATGAAAGTCTAAAATCGACAATTCACGGTTGATATAACGCTCATAATCTTGATGTTCAACAGGTGCTAAAAGTGTTTGGTCAGACATTGTGTTACCCTTTCGATGTCAGTCATATTTATTGTAAGTATGCGTAATTTTTATTTTTTTTGCAAGAGTGAAAATAGGTAATATTTTTTAGCGAAATACTATCACATCAAAAATATCATCAAAAAATATGGGACAAATTCTGTTTGTTTTTTAGCTTATTCATCTCTATAATGTTATTTTTCTACATCTCCTTATGGATAAAATGATATGAACCATGTGTATCGCACTATTTTTAATCATGCTTTAGGTGTATGGCAATCTGTATCGGAAAAAGCGAAAGCAAAAGGTAAATCTACATCTTTAAAAATTCTAGCAGTCACGATGATGATGGTGATGAGTGGCGAAGCTTTGGCAGTAGATTATACTAAAGATACGATTTTAGCTGATATTTACAGTTTAGATAGTACGGATAATATCAATAATGCTAACATCACAGGCAAAGAAATCAATATTGGTCATTTTGGCACAGGTCAAATCAATGCTACAAATAGTACGCTTAATGCGGATTCATATCTACGATTTGGCTTGAATATAGGTAGCCAAGGTACAGGAACCTTTGATAACAGCAAAATTACGGTCGGTGCAGAAACAGTTGTTGCATTTTCAGGCAATGGCAATGTTTCTTTAACCAATAATTCAACATTGACAACCAAACAACTATCAGTAGGCATTGACCCAAACACCACAGGTAAAATGTTCTTACAAGATAGTAATCTCCATGTTGGTGATAGTACAAACAACGGCTTAATGGCGGTTGGTCTAAATGGTTTTGGAGAATTAAACATTACAGGAAAACGTATAAGCACCCCCCAAGACCCCTACGATTCTACGTCAGCAATAATTGTTAATGGCGATATGTTTATTGGCGCGCTTCCTAATAATATTGGTAAAGTTAATATTGATGATTATGTCAAATTTCAGGTAAAGAACAATTTGGTCATTGGTGGAGATGGTCAAGGTGAACTAACGTTAAAAAAGAATTCCCCTAGTATAGCAGGACATACCAAAGCAAACAAAATTTATCTGGGTGGTTTTGAAGACCCTACTAACAATGCTACAACCACTAATGGTAAAGGTACACTGACTTTAATTGATAGTTCTATTTATGCTGATGAAATTATAGTCGGTAATACAGGCAGTGGCGTACTGAGTCTTCGTACCGATGATGCAAATAATTTTATGTCAATGTTAAGCGTTAATCAAATTAGCCGTAATCCAAATTCTAAACTTTCCGAACTTTATATTGACGGCGGAGAAATAGAGATTGAAAAGAACCAACCTAATCTTTTTGCCAATTTTACCAAAGACAATAAAATTGAAGTTGGTCAAAAAGGCTTATTCTTTATTACTGGTAATAATTCTCCAAAATATCCCTTAACTGCCGATGTCACCATTAATCCAAATGCAGTCATTACAGGCAATGTTGGTATATGGGATGCTGAATTTAGTGTAGGTAGTTTTGCCAAATCAGGTCGTGGAACACTCACCATATCTGAAAATACTAAACAATTTACAGGCGATATTTTGGTTATTCGTGATACGCTCAAAATTGACGGTAATTATACCATGAATGGTGAAAATTTGGTCATTGGTTTGGTAGATTGGAATGATGATGAACATTTTGACAATCAAAGTGAATATGGTAAATTTGTTGTTACACAAAAAGCAGATATTAGCAAAGGCGACTTAAAAGTTTATGTTCATGATTTAATGAAAAATTTACCTGATATTCGCAGTATTAAAGATGTTGTAACTGCAGGTACATTGGTCGGACATTTTGCTAAAGTTACCGATAATAGTCCGTTGGTTGATTTTACTGCAGACTATTCTGATGCAAATCGTGTACATTTAACCATTACAACGCCAACGCCAACGCCAACGCCAACGCCAACGCCAACGCCAACGCCAACGCCAACGCCAACGCCAACGCCAACGCCAACGCCAACGCCAACGCCAACGCCAACGCCAAC